>JAICPX010000006.1 GCA_025929635.1 Chitinophagaceae bacterium | reverse complement strand
GGAAGTTATTTGGTTTGGGATTGTACAACAGCACCGCTCCTTCCCTCGTCATTGCGAGCAACGTGAAGCAACGGGGAAGGAGAAGGAGATTGGGGCCTGGCGAATAGGGAACAGAAGGTACAATTGACCGACCCTTCTGCAAGCTCAGGATAAACTGCGACGCAATTGTTCAATGTTGAACAGAACCCTGAACGGAGCGTCGTGCCAAAGGCACTCATTTGGAGCAACGGAAGCTGACTTCATACTCCTTGACTAAAGCTATGGAGCACAAATAAAAAATAAAAATTCAATGGCAAATGAATTTTTTGAGAACAGGATGAACATTACAAGAAAACACTTTCTCGGCAAGTTGAGTCTTGGCATTGGAAGTGTTGCACTGGGTTCATTGCTTATAAAAGATCTCTTCAGCAGCGGGTCATCAGAAATGTTGCCACCGGTTGGGCTTCCTCATTTTGCCCCCAAAGCAAAACGTATAATTTATCTCTTTCAAAATGGAGCGCCTTCGCAACTGGAAAGTTTTGATTATAAACCGACGCTGATCGAAAGAATGGGAGAAGACCTCCCGGCATCTATACGAATGGGACAGAGATTGACGGGTATGACAGCCAACCAGGAAAAATTTCCAATGGTTGGATCAAAGTTCGCATTCAAACAATATGGTGAGTCAGGAACCTGGATCAGCGAATTGTTTCCAAACATTGCGAAGATCGCTGATGATATCTGTGTAATTAAATCAATGAATACACAAGCTATCAATCATGATCCCGCTTTAACATTTATCCAAACCGGGGCAGAGCAGGGCAACCGGCCAAGCATGGGCTCATGGTTAAGCTATGGCCTGGGGAGTGAGAATAAAAATCTCCCTGCATTTTGCGTATTGCTTTCAAGAGGAAAAGGAAATGGGCAGGGTGTATATTCAAAACTCTGGACAAATGGATTTTTAGACAGCATTCACCAGGGAGTTCAGTTCAGCAACAGTGATGAAAGAGTTTTGTACCTGAATAATCCCGAAGGCACAAACAAGCTGGATAGAAGAAGAATGTTAGATGAATTGGCAAAGCTGAATGCATTATCATTTGAAGAATTTGGGGATCCCGAGATAAAAACAAAAGTTGAACAGTATGAAATGGCGTACCGGATGCAAACTGCAGTGCCCGAGTTGACTGATCTCTCAAAAGAATCCGATCAGATAATCAAAATGTATGGTCCCGAATGTCTGGTACCCGGAACTTATGCGGCAAATTGTTTGCTGGCAAGAAAGCTTTCAGAAGCCGGGGTAAGGTTTGTTCAATTGTATCACCAGGGATGGGACCAGCATGGAAATCTGGTTGGTGAAATGCCCGGGCAGGCCAGGGATACTGACAGGGCATCGGCAGCCCTGGTGATGGATCTTAAACAAAGAGGTCTGCTTGATGAAACGCTGGTAATATGGGGAGGTGAGTTTGGAAGAACAAATTATTGCCAGGGAGAACTGACAAAAGATAATTATGGCCGGGATCATCACCCAAGATGTTATAGTATCTGGATGGCAGGTGGTGGTATCAAACCGGGTATTTCATATGGTGAAACTGACGAGTTTGGTTATAACATTGTAAAAGATCCTGTACATATCAACGATTTTCATGCAACTGTTTTGCATTTGATGGGATTGCATCATGAGAAGCTTGTATTTAAACACCTGGGTCGGCGGTACCGGCTAACCGATGTTGCAGGAGAAGTTGTGAAAGGAGTACTTGCTTAAATAAGGAGAATGAAATTATTCCAGCGGATTTTATCCAACCTTAGTTTCTTTATCATCGTGATGCTTTTGTTTTTGTTGTTCTTTCAAAATAAAGTATCACTGCCACCGGCATTGCAGTCAGTTGGAAGAATGCATCCCCTGTTACTCCATTTACCCATTGGGTTATTGGTGATCTCGTTTATTCTTTGGTTGGGCAGGGGAAGTATTGAGGTTAATTCATTTCAGAATATTTTTATTCTTGTGTTGCAGGTCACAGTCTTTACTGCGACGCTTACCGCACTCATGGGATTTTTCCTCTCAAGAGAAGGTGGTTATGAAGAGAGCATCCTTTTAAAACATAAGGTCCTGGGAATAGCAACGGCAGTGCTTTGCTATATTCTTTTAGTGATCTATAAAGCAAACCCCGGGAGAAAAATTCTTTTTGGAACAGTATTCACGCTGTCCTTAGCCGTAATGATCGCAGGCAGCCATTTTGGTTCCAATCTTACTCATGGAGAGGGATTCGTTTTTCAGCCATTACAGAAAGAAGAGGAGATGAAAGAAGAAACGATAACAGACAGCAGCACATTATTTACCGCCGCTATTCGCCCGATACTGAAATCAAAATGTTTTTCCTGCCATAACGAAAGAAAAGCAAAGGGTGAGTTGATAATGACAAGTGAAGAGAAGATCTTGGCTGGAGGAAAGAATGGCCCCATATGGATACCGGGAGATGCTATAAAAAGTCATATCATTCAAAACATTAATTTACCCGAAGAAGATAAAAAACATATGCCGCCTAAGGGCAAACCGCAGCTAAGCCAGCAGGAAATTGATCTTTTATTTGCGTGGATACAGGAAGGAGCGGACATGAAAAAGATGTTGAGTGAGTATACAGATGCCGATACGTTAAAGATCCTTGCATCAAAATTCATTCAATTGCCAAAAGAACAGCAGGAAAAAGTGTATCCATTTGCCGCGGCGCCTCCGGCAACGGTGCAAAAACTCAGCGGGCCGTTTTGTGCGGTATTTCCCATATCACAAAACTCACCGGCATTACAGGCAGACTTTTTTGTACGGGAAAAGTTTGATAGAAAAAAATTAGAAGGCTTGTTGAAAATAAAGGAGCAATTGGTTGTCCTCAATCTTAATAATATGCCGGTTGAAGACGGCGACATGAAAACGATCAATCAATTTTCGAATCTTGAAAAGTTAATCTTAAATAACTCGTTGATCACAAATAACGGGTTAAGCGAGATCAGGGATCTGAAAAATCTCCGGTCACTTTCTCTTGCGGGAACCAAAGTTGATAAGAACGTGGCACCCGCCTTTTCGGCACTTGATTCGTTAAAGGAAGTTTTTATCTGGAACACAATGATCTCTCACACAGATGCCGCGGAGTTACAAAAGCAGGGAAGGAAAATAGTTTTTAACACAGGCTATATACCGGATGAAAATGAAATTCTCACACTAACCCCGCCAATTGTAAAAAATGATGAGTTTGTTTTAAGTGGCAACGAAAAAATTGAATTAAAGAACCAAATCCCCGGGGTGGTCATACGCTATACCACCGACGGTACAGAACCCGATAGCACCACCTCCCCAGTTTATGACGGTCCTTTTACGGCAAACGGTTTTACATTGATCAAGGCAAGAAGCGTAAAACCAGGTTGGTACAGCAGCCCGGTATCGTCATTTGCTTTTTTTAAGAAAGGCATCAGGCCAACGAACGCAGAATTGATAAATGAACCGAACGAAAAATATAAAGGTGAAGGTGTGGAAAGTCTAATTGATGCAAAAAAAGGATTAGCCGAAAATTTCGGTGATGCGGCATGGCTTGGATTCAGGGAAAAACCATTTGGAGCATTTTTTTATTTTGATACTGTTAAAACGATCAGCAGCATTTCAATAAGCTATAACAAGAACATACCATCTTATTTGATGCCGCCGGCAGAAATAGAAGTGTGGGCCGGCGATGATAAGAACAAAATGAAGCTGTTGAAAAAATTAACTCCCCTCCAGCCCACAAAGGACGAATCAAATGCTGTTCAAATAGATGGCATAAATATTAACATTGAACCTTCGTTTTATAAATGGTATAAGATCGTCGCAAAAAATGTTTCCAGATTACCATCATGGCACCCGGGCAAAGGCGACAAAGCCTGGATATTTATTGATGAGATATTTTTCAATTAATATCATATGCAACGAAAAGAATTTATTCAAAACAGTGGTTTGCTGCTCGCAGGAACCCTTATTGCAAAAGAAAAATTGTTTGAAATTGTGGATGATGAAATTGTGTATGGTCAGAACGAAAAACGGTACAAGCTTGTAAAAGACTGGGTGAAAACGGATGCGGCAACATTGCCCGTAAATGATTGCCATGAAATGGTGCAGGATGCAAAAGAAAGAATTGTTTTGCTGACAAATGAAACCAGGAACAATGTGATCTTTTTTGATAAGAAAGGAAAGCTGCTCCAAACATGGGGTCATGATTTTCCCGGCGGACATGGTTTAACGATCTGGGGAGATAAAGAACAGTTTCTTTTTGTGACCGATACGGACAAAAATGAGTTTTATAAAACAACGCTCGATGGAAAAGTTTTGCTAACATGGAAATACCCGGTAGAATCAGGTAAATATCCTGACCCCCGGAGGTTTGTTCCGACCGAAACAACCGTCACTAAAAATGGAGAGATTTATGTTGCCGATGGCTATGGCATGCAATACATCATACATTATGATAAGGAGGGAAAGATCAAAAACATTTTTGGCGGCAGGGGGAATGAAGAAAAGCATTTGGATAATGCGCATGGCATAACTATCGACTACCGGACAAGTCCTGAAACATTGATCATTACAGATCGGACCCGTTGTTGTTTTAAAAGATTCTCGATGACCGGGGACCACATAGAAACGATCCCGTTACCGGGCGCCTGCGTATGCCGGCCGGTGATAAAAGGAAATTATTTGTATGCAGCGGTCCTTCGTTCTCCCAACCTCGATACAGCTGACTCGGGCTTTGTTATCATTTTGAATAAAGAAAATAAAGTTGTTTCGGTATTAGCCGGATCAGCAGCGGCGTATGAAAATGGAAAGCTCAAAACATTTCACCAGACAGACAACTTGTTTAAGCACCCTCATGATGTACTGGTTGATGACGAAGAAAATCTATACGTCTGTCAATGGAGCTCAGGGAAAGTTTATCCTTATAAATTCACGCCTGTAAAATAACTATTATGATCGTCAGGAGAGCAAAGAAAAAAGACCTTGAGCAACTTTCTGTTTTATTTGACAAATACAGGATATTCTATAAGCAGGAACCGGATATAGCCACGTCGAAATTGTTCTTGAAAAAACGAATGAAAAGGGAAGAGTCTGTAATTTTTGTTGCTGAAGAAAGAGGGGAGCTTATTGGGTTCACACAACTTTTCCCGATCTTTTCTTCTGTGAGTATGAGAAGAACGTGGTTATTAAATGATCTGTACGTGAACGAAAGATCAAGGGGAATCGGCGCTGCTGGTGCCTTGCTGAATGCAGCAAAAGAATTTGGAAGGGAAACAAATTCAAAATGGCTGCTTTTGCAAACAGCGGCGGATAATATTACTGCGCAAACGGTTTATGAAAAAAATGGTTGGATAAAAGAAACAGATCTTTTCTACAGGGCAGATATTTAAAACCATCCACGTTTCCTGAACATCCACAGCATCCAAATCGGAATGATCAACATTACAACAACGGCACCAAAAAAGCCATAAGGGTTATGCAGCCAGGGAATCGTGTCAAAGTTCATTCCGAAAATACCACCGATCACTGTGGCCGGCGCAAGTAAACAGGTTACTATCGCCATTACCTTCATCACCTCGTTCATTTTAAGGTTTACATTGTTCAGGTAGAGATCATGCATGTTGATCATCATATCGCGATAGGTTTCAGAAAGATCATTCGCCTGGACAATATGATCATAAACATCTTTAAAATATTTGGTACTCCTGTCATCAAGCAATTCGCTGTCACTGCGGATAAAACCATTTACGAGATCACGAACGGGCGAGATATTTCTTTTCAGGACGATCAATTCTTTTCGAAACAGATTGATCTTCGCCAGTGATCGATGCGTTGAGCTTCTTACCACTTCTTCTTCCAGGTCTTCGATCTGGTCACCCAGGTGATCCATAACGATATAATAATGATCTACGATAAGATCAAGCATTGTATAGCACAGATAATCTGCACCACCCTGTCGTATCCTGCTGTTTGTGAGTTTTAATTTTTCCCTCAATGAATTAAAAACATCTCTGCTGGCATCTTCCTGGAAACTGAGTACAAAATTCTTTCCGAGCACTATGCTTATTTGTTCCTGTTCTACCGATTTTTTTTCCTGGTTATAATAAAGCATATTCAACAGGCAAAAAAGGATATTATCAACATCATCCATTTTCGGCCGCTGGTTAATGCTTAAGATATCTTCCTGTATCAAAGGGTGGACAAGGAAAAAATTACAAAGCGCTTCCACATCTGCTTTCCGGATACCATCAATATTGATCCAGCTAACCGTTTGTGTGCTTAAATAGCGGAAGCATTCATTTACATCGTCCAGCTCATGGAATTCCAGCGAAGTCGCATTATAATCATACACAGTGATCTTAACCTCTTTCGAATCTTCACGAATAGGAATGATCGTTGGGTTCTGATTCAGTATCTCCCGGGTACGCCGTGTGCCAAATAAATTGATCGGCACCAGGTAGCGAAGGTATTTTTCCGGTTTCAGCTTTACATTCATGAGCCTGGTAAGTTAGTAAAAGAAATTCATCAGAGGAATCCGTTTCAAAAATATTTGATGGCGCTGTTTATATTTGTTAACTGTAAAAAACAAATCAATGCCCTCACAAAAGCAGGATTTTTCATTTCCGGGGACGACCGCTGAACAACTCTTACTTATTGCCTACGCAACTTTCAAGGATCTTGACTGGATCCCGAAATATGCCGGTCCTGCCGCTATAATCGGCTATACGCCCCAAAGCTGGAATAAGTATTATGATGAAATATTGGTAGAAGCTGCCGATGGGGTATTAACTATTACCAGCAGTCTCGTGCACAATGAATCATTCGACCTGATGGGCAAAAATAAGAAGCATATCAATGATTTCATTACTGCGTATGAAAAAGTAAAGGCCGGGGAAATAAAGCCAGAGTGGTCTGATGCCGTTGCACAACTTCGCCAGGAAACTGCAACTATGGTAACCGAACAAACAAGGAACGGGGCAGAAGCAGACAAGATGATGAAGATTGCAACCGGCAGTCGTTATGTCACGTATGCCATAATCGGTTTAAACGTAATTGTTTTTGTGGCAATGATCGCTAACGGTGTTAATCTCTTTGCACCATCGGGTATTGACATCTTAAAATGGGGAGGAAACTATGGCCCGCTAACCTTATCAGGAGATTGGTGGCGATTGCTTACCAGCACCTTTGTACACATTGGTATTATCCACCTTCTCTTTAATATGTATGCATTGTATATGGCCGGTGTTTATCTGGAACCCTTACTTGGAAAAATACGATATACGATAGCATATTTGAGTTGCGGCATATTTGCGAGTATCGCGAGTATTATATGGCATAGCGAGCCGGTAACAAGTGCCGGCGCATCCGGGGCAATATTTGGTATTTATGGAGTTTTTCTTGCATTGTTACTCACCAACCTTATTCCTAAACAAATGCGATTGTCACTACTGCAAAGCATTGGTGTTTTTGTTGTCTTCAACCTTGTTTACGGAATGCAGTCCGGTATCGATAATGCTGCACATATAGGGGGGCTGATCAGTGGTATAATAATCGGGTTTGTTTATTATTTATCATTAAGGACAGTTAATGGAGGCAAAAAAGGCAACCTGGCAACAATCGCTATCATCGCCGTAACAATCGTTGCAACCTGGTTTTATCTTGCTAACACGTCCTCACCTGTTACAAGACAACAAACACGAAACGAATTACAGGAAGCAAGCGCAAAAGATGCCAGCAAATATTTCGCGAAGCTGGATGAATTTTCTGAAATAGACAAGAGATGTGTGGCAATCATAAACGAAACAACACTCGCCGAACCCGAATTATTAAACAATATAAATAAGCTCATGCCTGAATGGAACAACGCCATGGCCATTATTCAGGAAATGAAAAACCTGGATGTATCAGATCTTTCAAAGAGGAAAATAAAGCTATTGGAAGAATATACGGAAGCAAGAAGACAGGAAGTAACTGCTTATACTGCTTACCTGACTGAAAAGTCCCCGGGTAATTTATTGCAACTTTCAGAGGTAAGAGAAAAAATTTCTAACACACTCAACAATATGAGTCAACTAAAATAATTCTTTGCTGTTTCAAGGTCTCCGGGCGTATCTATGGAAATATTGACGTAATCTGTTTCACTCATTTTTATCCTTACCCCATTTTCCAGATAACGCAACTGCTCTAATTTTTCAGTTTTTTCTAATGCGGATACCGGGCATCGTGTAAAATTCATCAATGCCTCTTTCTTATAGGCGTAAACACCGACATGTAAAAAATATTCGGCTGGGATGTCATTGTCGCGTTGAAAAGGAATGATACTCCTGCTGAAATAGAGCGCATAATCATTTTTATCAATGACAACTTTTACATTATTGGGATTGCCTGCTTCTTCTTTTGATATCTTTCTCATTAGCGAGGCAACCTGTACAACGGGATCCTTAAAGAGACGAACTAACTTTTCAAGCGGTTCTTTTTTGATAAATGGTTCGTCGCCCTGGACATTCA
Organism: Chitinophagaceae bacterium; assembly: GCA_025929635.1. Taxonomy (GTDB): domain Bacteria; phylum Bacteroidota; class Bacteroidia; order Chitinophagales; family Chitinophagaceae; genus VBAS01. The sequence goes on along the minus strand of JAICPX010000006.1, from coordinate 23,201 downwards.
CCACCACATCAACAATCATGTCTTCGATTGCTTCAGCAATCCGGTCGCTGCCGCTTTCGTGAGATCTCTTACTCATGATTGCCTTGCCCCCACTATCGCTTATTTCATTATAAATAACATCACTGTCGGTTACTACAAACACATCATTAAATAAACCGGTTGCTACTGTATTATCATACACGTGACGAATAACGGATTTATTACCGAGCCGTTGCATGAGCTTGCCCGGGAATCGGGTGGCTGCATAGCGTGCGGGAATGACGGCAATTATTTTCACGAAGCAATTTTAGTGATTATTTATTATTAATTGTTAATTATTGGGAAGGCCCTTAACGATAATAATCAATAATAAATAATTAATAATCCAGCTTCTGGAAAGGTTTTTTTAGCAATGCGACGAGATCTTCGTCCTTTTCATTTGGATAATAGCGATCGAGGCCGTAACGAATATCTTTCGGCTCAAGAATTCTAAATGTGCCGAATAACCTGTCCCAGATCGAAAACACTCCGCCGTAATTACTATCAGTAAATGGTTGTTTCCAATGATGATGAACCTTGTGCATATTGGGCGAAACCAGGATATAGCTCATGCCTTTGTCAAGCCACCTCGGTAAGGAAATATTTGCATGAGTAACCCCGGTGAAGACGGTTAATAAAGTCTGATAGATCATTACTCCATACATCGGCGCCCCGCTAATGAATATTGCGACCAGGAAAAACAGGCCACGCCACACACTTTCCAGCGGGTGATGCCGCAAACCACTTGTTACATCAACGTTATTATCAGTATGATGAACGATGTGCATACGCCAGAACAGGGGCACTTTGTGTTCGATAACATGTGAAAGCCAGGCGCCAAAAAAATCGAGCAGCAGGGCTGAAATGATTATGGTTGCCACCACGGAAGCATTAAACCAATACACCAATCCAAACTGATTTTCTTTAGCCCAGTCAGAAAGTAACACGATCAGCACACCAAAGCCGGTATGAATGATGATGTGCAGGGTAGTGAAGAAAAAGTTGACCGCGGCATGGCGGGTTTTATTTTTTTTATAACGAAGCGATAATAAAGGTATCGCGCCTTCGATCATCCAGAGGATCAGCAAACTTCCTACAATAAAAGCAAGCCTTTCGATCGGTCGTTGTTCAAGGGTATTGAAATATTCCAGCAGGGAATCCCACATAAGGATAAATTGTTGGCAAAAGTTACGAAGTAAAAAGTATATCAGGAAACCTGTTCATTGTCCCAACTTGTTAATAGCTCCCTAGCTCTTTCTACTTGTGATTCGGGCACCATCAATTTGATTCCTCCGAAGATTGGAGAGAGAAATGGCGCTGTTGTAATTGTATGTTCATCCTGGAGATGGCAAACAATGTCTTCTTCCTTTAACCGCCCCATCACAACATGAGCAGAAATATAATCGTCAAATTCTTTTACTACTATAAGTTTCATGATTGAAAAATAAAAAATCCCTCTTTTACTGAGAGATAATTTAAGAAGCCGGTGACTCCCTTTCCTGGGGGCGGAAGGTTATTGATTCAACATCAACGGCATCACCAACATCATCAATTCTTCATTGTCTTCCTGTTCCGTTGGTTTTATTATCCCCGCCTTAGTTGGCGTCGAAAGCTCTATTTTTATGTCATCACTGTCGGCGGCGCTTAGCATTTCGATTAAGAACTTTGCATTAAAAGCAATGGTCAGGTCTTCTCCATCATAGCGGCATTTCATTCTTTCATCACCCTCGAAACTGAAATCAACATCCTGTGCAGTTAACTCCAGTTCGCTTCCTGCAATAGCAAGTACAACCTGGTTCGTGCTTTTGTTACTGAATATGACAACACGGCGCAACGCTCCCTGGAAATCATTTTTGTTTACCACAAGCTTGTAAGGATTATCGGTGGGAATAACCACCTTATAATCAGGGAAACGGGCGTCAATAAGCCGGCAACTCATTTGAGTGGTGCCATGCTTGACAAAGAAATGATTGCTGTTATAACTGATCGAGATCTCCTCATCAGCTCCGGGTAATGCGGATTTTAAAAGCGTCAGTGGTTTCTTGGGAACGATAAAGCTATCGCCCTTTGGGCAGGTAATATCATTTCTCCTGTATTTCACCAAACGATGAGCATCAGTTGCCACGCATTGCATTCCATTTTTATCCAGTTCAAAGTAAACTCCCGTCATTGCCGGGCGAAGATCATCATTACTTACGGCGAACAATGTTTTATTGATAGCGGTAACCAATGCAGAAGCCGTTGCCTTGAAGGATGTAGTATCATCCGCTGTGGGCTCTTTCGGAAAGTTATCGGGGTTCTCCCCCATTACTTTATACTTACCATTGTCGCTGGTGATTTCGATTCCAAAGTTCTTATCGATCGTAAATGTCAGTGGTTGATCAGGAATACTCTTTAAACTATCCAAAAGGATCTTTGCGGGAATACAAACCCTGCCACTCTCCTTCGATTCAATATCCATTTGAATACGCATCACGGTTTCCAGGTCGGTAGCCACCACACTCAGTCTATTTTTTTCTACTTCAAACAAAAAATCTTCGAGGATCGGTAATACAGTATTCGCATTGATCACGCCAGAAATATGCTGCAGTTGTTTCAACAAAGCCGAAGAGGAAACAATAAACTTCATCTTGCAATTGGTTTGGGGCGAAGCTAATCATTTTTGGATTATAGACAAGAATTGTAAAAACCTTGTGGATATTGGCCGTGCCCCGTCGACAGGTCTTAAATTTGAGCTCACAAAGATGATTTCAAGAAGGACAATTACAAAAGAACAGGCTTATCAAAAGCTAAGACATTATTGCGCTTACCAGGATCGTTGCCATGCCGAAGTGAAAACAAAAGCATTTTCACTGGGCATGAAAAAAGCAGTTGTTGAAGAACTTACTACAAGATTGATCGAAGAGGGATGCCTGGATGAAGAACGATATGCCAGGTCCTTTGCCGGGGGAAAATTCCGAATGAAGCAGTGGGGTAAGACGAAGATCAGGGCAGAGTTAAAGCAAAGACATATCAGCGAATATTGCATTGCCACGGCATTAAGTGAAATAGATCCTGACAAATACAAAGAAGCCCTTCAAAAGCTGGCAGTAAAACGATGGAATTCGGTCAAAGGCCCGGGGACAAACCTATTTGTAAAAATGGCAAAGACCCGCGATTATCTTTTGCAAAAAGGATACGAGGCAAATCTTGTCGGGATGCAGATAAAAATGCTTTCACATTAAGAAATGACCGCAACCCTAACCCTCTCTCCTTGCTTCCGCTCGCATGGCTCTCGTCGCAATGACGAGCACAGGGGGTTTTAGATTCTCAAAAAAATTAGAATGATTTTAAGGAACCGGCACAAATGGCTTTTGTGCTTTTCCTGCTGCCCTTACCTGCTCTTCCGTTCTTCCGCCCGGCGGACAATTTTCTCTCAGGAATTTTGTGTACAGCCTGGCAAGGTGTTCAAAAGTACCCTCACCCTCGCTGATGCCATGTGTACGATTTGGATAACTCATCATCTGGAACATCTTTCCGTTTTTTACCAGCTCATTGATAAGTTTTTCGACATTCTGATAATGCACATTATCATCACCGGTGCCATGAATGAACAAAAGATTTCCCTTTAGATTCTTTGCATGAGTCAAGGCGGCTCCTTTTTCATAATCTTCTTTATTCTCCTGCGGCAGGCCCATGTATCTTTCTGTATATATATTATCGTACAACAATGAGCTGGTAACGGGTGCCACCGAGATTCCCGTTTGATATTGATCGGGATATTGGAACATCAAATTAAGCGTGGACGAGCCACCACCACTCCAGCCCCACACTGCTACCCGGGTTGAATCAATAAAATTCCATTTCATCACTTCTTTTGCACCCAGGGCCTGGTCACGAATATTCAACTGACCGATCTTTTTATAGATCGCTTTTCTCCATTCCCTTCCTTTTGGCGCCGGGGTACCACGATTATCCAATGAAACCTGTATATATCCCTCAGCAGCCATGTCACCAGTATATAAAAAGTTACTTCCCGCGCCATAGCTGTCATTTACGGTTGTAGCGGCAGGCTCGCCATATACATAGAACACAACCGGGTATTTTTTTGTGCTATCAAAATTTTTGGGTAACACCCGCCAGCCGTCCATGGTCACACCTTCTTCGGTTGTTATTTTGAAAAACTGGATATTGCTCTTGTCCTTATTCTCTTTCTTTATTTTTTTAGCAATATCATCTGATTCTTTGAATGGCTTATGATCAGGCAGAGTGATCCATTCTGTTAATGGCGAGGTATAATAGTTCGAGAATACATGACGTGCAAATTTTCCATTTGGCGAAATTTCATAAGTATGCGTGCCTTCTTCACCGGCAGGCGACAATCTTTCAGCTGGATAATTGCCATCAAGCTTCACCGAATATAAAAAGCGCTGTGTCGAATTTGTTGGCGATGCATAAAAATATGCGAAACCGGTCTTTTCATCGACGTTCAGCAGGTCCATCACATCATAATTTCCTTTGGTAAGCAATGATACCTTGCTTCCATCTTTGCTTATCCGGTATAAATGACGCCATCCGTCCTTTTCGCTTAACCACAGGAATTCATTTCCATTTGCGATCCAGTCCCAGCCTCTTACATCACTTCTCCATTCATTGATCGTAGATACCCATGCATTATCAGTTTCAGTAAAGATAACTTTTGCATCACCCGTATTGGTGTTGCAGGTCATCAGCTTGCTTTCATTTTGTTTGCGGTTAAGTTGTTGCAAAATGATCTGACCAGGGCGGGCCCATTCCATTCTTATCAAATAATGTTGATCAGGTTCTCCCGGGATCTTCATCCATTTTGTTTGTGCCGTTGCGATGTTGACAACGCCAATTCTTGCGGGCGAAGGAGGCTCACCAACTTTTGGATATTCAACCGGTATTACCTGGCTGTAGACAGAATCGGTTGTATTCAGCATGAAATAGTCACGGATCTTGTTGGCATCAATTTGCCAGTAAGCTATGGTTTTACTATCAGGACTCCAGCGAAAACCATCGCGACAGGAGAATTCTTCTTCATACACCCAATCAAAAGTTCCATTGATCAGCTTTTTTGTTCCATTGTCGCTTGTCAGTTTTTTGATTGCACCTGTAGCCAGGTCTTCCACATAAATATTCCTTTCACTTACGTATGCTATCTTCCTGCTATCAGGTGAAAATTTTGCGAATTGTAAAGACGATGCCGGTCTTCCTTTTCCCATTTGTTTTAATTTGCCTGTTGCCAATGTCAACAGCCAATAATCACCCCGTGTATGGTAACGCCATACTTTTTGTGTGTTTGAATAAATTAAGGCGAGCTTACCATCTGCGGAAAGCTGAAAGCTGCGTGGGTTCAGCGTGTCACCCGGAGGAGTTATCAATTGTTTACGACTGATAAAAACTGTTTTATCCTGCGACGGCAATTGAATTTTTACGATCTCTTTCTTTTCAACTGCATAATAGGAACTTCCCTCGGCTGTCCATTTGGTAGCGGATACACCGGGGACATTCTGTGCAACGAGAACGACGAAAATGTACTGAGTAACGACAAACAACCAGAGTTTCTTAGCATCTTTTCTGAAAAGCATAATGAAGAATTTATGGCTGAAAAATACAGAAATGGGCTGAGATGAAAAGGTTAATGTGATGGATGGATCGTTAATTGGTAATGGAACTTGTATAACTTCGAAACATGTTGTTACCCGGACTACGAGCAGCTTTATTTTTTTTGTTTTTTCTGTTTTCACTACCCGGATTAACCCAGTTTAAATACCGCGAAATAAAGCACAGCAAGGACAAAGACCTTGTATTCCCGGTCTTTACCAATGCGAATAAGGCAGTGGCAAAGCACGTTAATGAGTTTCTGCAAATGGATTTTTTTGGAATGACAATCTACCGGATCGGTGAACATAAACTCTTTGATGATAGCCGGTATATTTCGGAGGATTCAATACACCAGGGTGGATACACGTCAATTTCATACACAATTGAATTGAATAATTCAAAGATCCTTTCTGTACTGTTTGAAGTGGAAGGCATGGGAGCTTATCCAACGTATCATAAAAGGTATTTTAGTTTTGATTCTAAAACCGGCAAGCCCATTTCCGCCGACACCCTGTTCACAAATGAAGGCCTACAAGCGGTCAAAGAATTATTGATCAGGCGGAGAAATGAAGAAATAAAAAATTGGATCGGTGAATTAAGTAGAGATTCTTTGACCAACTATCCGGAGGATTCGTCTTTCATCGCAGAAAAGTTTGCCGAATGTAATGCGGAAGCGGGGGAAAAGAAGATGTTTATTACAAATGACAAGATCCTGTTTTATAATGAAGGCTGTTTCCCCCATGCGTGGGTCCTTACGAAACAAATCTTGACATTGAGTTTACCCAAAAGGAGCTTGAGAAATATTGATCAGGTTTGGGAAAAAAACTTTTATTTACAAAATAAAAGATCATTAATGTCAACACTTACCATAACCGGTATCCAGGCCCGGCTTCATTGGGAAGATCCATCTGCCAACAGGAAAATGTTTGAAGAAAAGATAAACTCCATCTCAGAAAAAACGGAGATCGTGATCATTCCTGAGACTTTCAGCACCGGGTTTAGTATGAAACCAAAGGAGCTTGCCGAAACAATGGATGGAGAAACTATTCAATGGATGAAAAGGGTTGCAGCAGAGAAAAAAGTTATTCTAACCGGGAGTATTATCATAAAAGAAAAAGGTAATTATTATAACCGCTTAATATGGATGTTGCCGAATGGTCAGCATGGGACTTATGATAAACGACATTTGTTCAACTATGGGGGCGAAGGAAGTGAATTTACTCCTGGCACAAAGCGACTGATCGCTTCGGCCAAAGGCTGGAAAATAAATCTCCTCGTATGCTATGATCTTAGATTCCCGGTTTGGGCCAGGCAACAAGTGCAGGATGATGGTCCAGAGTATGATCTACTCGTATATGTCGCTAACTGGCCGGATAGAAGAGTGCATGCCTGGAGAACTTTATTACAAGCCCGGGCAATCGAGAATCAATGCTATGTTGTTGGAGTAAATCGTGTGGGACATGATGGAAATAATATTAATCACAGTGGCGACAGCATGGTTGTTGATCCTATGGGAGAAGTTGTTTATTCAACATCATACGACGAAGATGTTTTTACTATAACGCTTCATAAAGAGAAACTGGAAGAGGTAAGAGCAAAATTGCCTTTTTGGAAAGACGGCGATAATTTTATGATACAACCCTAACTTCGCCGCGCAATCATGAAACAGGTATTTACAAACGCAACAATTTATACCGGCAAAGAAAGTCTTACAGGCAGCGCAATCCTGGTTGATGACGGGATAATTACCGGTTTTGTTTATGATACCGATATTCCCGATGAGTATGAAGTAAAAGATCTTGGCGGAAATAATATTGCGCCTGCACTGATCGATCTGCAGATCTATGGTGGTAATGGATATTTATTTTCTGCTGATCCTTCGATCGAAGCAATCGAAGCTACTTATAATTACAGTTTACAAGGCGGTGCCTCAAAGTTCTTATTGACCGCGGCAACAAATACCCGGGAAGTTTTCAGCAAGGCTATTTCCGTGGCCCGCCAATATTTGAATGCAGGAGGAAGAGGATTACCCGGACTTCATTTGGAAGGGCCATGGATCAATCCGGAAAAAAGAGGCGCACATTTACTTGAATGCATTCACCGGCCAACACTGGATGAGGCAAAAAAGCTTGTTGATGAAGCCGATGGTGTAGTAAAGATGATAACACTGGCACCGGAAATGGTGGATGAAGAAATTGTTGATCATTTATTGGCAAATGGCATCGTTGTATCAGCCGGTCACACAAATGCAACCTACAAAGAGGCAATGAAAGGATTTGAAAAGATCGGCAATGTCACCCATTTGTTCAATGCAATGTCGCAATTCCAGAGCCGTGAACCGGGCATGGTTGGAGCAATCTATGACCATCCTTCTGTTTGCTGCAGCCTGGTTGCTGATGGGGTGCATGTGGATTATGCTGCCATACGCATCAGCAAGAGAATTTTAAGAGACAGGATCTGGTTGATCACTGACGCTGTTGCCGAAACTGTTAAAGGGCCTTACGAGCATGTATTTAAAGGCGACAGGTATGTATTGCCTGATGGAACCTTATCCGGTTCTTCCTTAACGATGATGAAGGCCATAAAGAATTGCATTGATCATGTCGGTATTGACATCGAAGAGGCACTGCGAATGGGTTCACTCTATCCCGCAAGAGTTCTTGGCATTGATAATAAAACCGGTTTGATCGAAAGAAATTATGAAGGTTCCTTCGTTGTGTTCGACAACGAAATGAACGTCATTGATGTTTCCGGATAAGTTCTAACACCTTTTCCATTTTATAATCAGCTCCCCGGCGGATCGCTTCTGTTGTCGGCACCGAGATAACTTCCGGCTGAACACCTCTGCCATCTTTAGGAAGATTTTTATCAATAACCAAACGAAACAAAGGAAGACGGATACGGATTCCTGTAGAAGGCAATACCAGGTCAGGAATAAGCCAAGCGGAGTTTCCATAAGCACCACCACCGGTTTCTTCTCCAACAATGATCACGTTTTCCTGCGGCTTTACAGTTTGTGTGAATAAGGTAGTGGCCGAGAAAGAGTTGCCCCCGGTAAGGACGTACACCTTGTTTCCAAAGTGATGTTTTTTCCTGGGTTTGAAGTAATGTCTTTCAAAATATCCGAAATGATATTTACCATCCTTCTTTTTGGCTGTCATGAACATCATGAACAAACGATTGAAAAAATACCCATCGATATGTTTTTTGTACCGGCTGTTTCTCGTATTGGTATACAATGAATCGGCAACTTTGAATTTTCTGTCAACAACAAACTTTGTAAGAAATGTCGAGTTGGTAACGCTTCCGCCTCCGTTGCCACGTACATCTATCACAAGATGTTTTATGCGTTTATCTCTCAGGTCTTTAAAGGAAGTTCTAAAAAATGATTTTAACCTCAAGCCCCTGCTAAAAGATGAAAGATCCATGAAGCCAATTCTATTTATTGTGTCGATCCTCAGGTTTCTTGTTGCTGCAATGATCTGTTTTTTTCTTTCCGCCCGGGTTGTTTTTGCAAACCGCGTGATCGCTGTGCGATTGGCAGAATCTGCTCTCGGATTATACGATGGAATAGAGGCCGATCCTTCTGCGCCATCACTGGTTACATAGTCAATAAAATAATTTTCTTTCTGACCAAATATGGAAGTAAATGCGGCGCCAAAACCACCGCGGTTACTTAATGCCTGGTATTTGTGCGTCAGGTTATAGCCGTCACTTGAAATGTACCGGCAAAGCGTATCGAGGATAGTCGAAATAGGCTTGTGATCTATTTTTTTTACCACAACGCCTCTTGTAAGCACCGAATCTTTCCTGATAAGGTTGGCTGCAACCGTTGCCGTATCTGTTGCACCTGACCAGATCTTGAGACTTAATGGAAAGATCTTGTTAACACTCGTGTCACGAAACCTCATAAAAGCCTTCGAAGCCCTTGTCACCGTATGTCCACAATTGATCTTCGAAGTAACATAGCTCAACACCTTTCTAAACGCTTCCTCGTTCAATGAATCCGTGATCTGTTCTTTACCCCAATCAAAATACTTATCCATTTCGCTTTTGGGTGTATACCAGTAAATGCCAGGGTGTGTTTCCTCCATGGCTCCGCGAAAAATTGAATAGTCTTTGTCGAGTTGAGCAGGAGAATATTTTTTAGCAGGGCTGAATGATGATCTTGAAACGGAACAGGACACGAATAGAATGGGTAACAGGCAATAGACAATTGGGAAAGAAAAAATCCTTTGTCCAAATTGATTGTCTTTTGGATTTTGCCGATTGCCTTTTGTCAATTGTTTGTTGAGTAATATTTTCATAGACGAACCCGCTTACTTTTTCTTCAATGCGTCCCAGCCTTGTGCAGTGATCGGAAAAGTATTATTTCCTTTTGTAATGATCCTGGCTCCTTCGGCCGCATCAGTGACATACCCGACGACGCTAATTTCTTCATTTAGAACGAGCTTTTCATAATCTGATTGATCAATGGTAAAAAGCAATTCATAATCTTCACCCCCGTTCAAAGCACAGGCCGTTGGATCGATCTCAAATTTAAAAGCAGCTTTTCTTGTTTCTTCAGCTACCGGGATCTTTTCTTCATATAAAACACAACCAACCTCGCTCTCCTTACAAATATGCAGGATCTCCGAGCTTAATCCATCACTTATATCCATCATCGATGTTGGACGGATGGATTGTTTTTCAAAGAACTCAATAATATTTTTTCCTGCCTCGGGTTTCAACAACCTACCCACAACATAGGATTCGCCTTCAAGATCGGGTTGTATGGCCGGGTTTTCCAGGAAGATCTTTTTTTCTCTTTCTAAAAAAAGCAAACCAAGATAAGCTGCTCCCAGATCACCGCTGACACAAAGCAGGTCACCTTTTTTAGCACCACTTCTTTTTACATATTTATCCGGCGTTACTTCACCTATTGCCGTTACTGAAATAATAAATCCCTTTTGAGAGGATGCCGTATCGCCACCAACCAGATCGACACCATATTTTTCACATGCTGCATAAACTCCTTCATAAAATTCGTCAAGGGCCTCTACGCTGAAGCGGTTGCTTATCCCTACACTCATTGTTATTTGCGTTGGTGATGCATTCATAGCGTACAAATCACTCAGGTTTACTATAACGCTTTTATAACCGAGATGTTTTAAAGGAGTGTAGATAAGATCAAAATGTACACCTTCTATCAGCAGATCGGTTGTTATTACAGTTTGTTTTCCAAAATGATCGATAACAGCGGCGTCATCACCCACTCCAACAATAGAAGATGCGTTTTGCAATTCTATATTTTTTGTCAGATGCTCGATCAGGCGGAATTCGCCAAGGGATGATATTTCTGTTCTATTTTCCATTTTAGATTTTAGATTTCGGATTTCGGATCTTCTTTGAATTTTCTTTGATTAGGTTACTGTTCGCAGTATTGATTGATGCATCGATAATTGACAACAGTTCATTTGCCTCAATATATAATTCCCTTAATTCCTTTTTAGATGCTGAGTTAAACTCTGCAATCATTTCATAGAAGAACATTGTCTCTTCTAATTCTTCCTCGACTGTTTTCAGCTTGTTTATAAAATCAGGCCTCGATTTCCCTCTGCAGGCCGATCTGTAATTCGCCGCGGACGATGGGGAGCTGTGTGTGATCGGATCAATATAAATCTTGTTCGTTATATTGTAAGGACGTTTGAAGCAAAGTCTTGCCGTATTAATTGCAGGAGCTTTAAATCTTTTTTGCAAATCTTTCTTATTCATAAATTTAACGGCTGTAAATAAATCTAAAATCCGCAATCCGCAGTCTAAAATTCATCTCTTACCCATTTCAACAGCTCATCATGAATTTTTCCATTCGTGGCGATAATGCGATGTTGATAGATCGAGAATTTTTTTCCTTCATGATCAGTCACTTTACCACCGGCCTCCTCGACAATTAAGTAACCGGCCGCACTATCCCAGGGTTCTAATTTATGTTCATAAAAACCATCGAATCTTCCGCATGCTACCCAGCAAAGATCAATACAGGCGGAACCCAACCTTCTGACAGGAATTCCTTTTTTTACCAGGCGGCCAAAAACTTCGATCGGTCCGTTTGACATATTAATGTAAGTATATGGAAAACCTGTGACCAAACAGGCTTTTAATACGCTGGTTTCTTCACTTACAGAGATCTTTTTGTCGTTAAGAAAAGCGCCTTGCCCCTTTTCTGCAAAATACAATTCATTCAAAACGGGGGCATAGATTGAGGACATGATGATCTCACCGTCTTTTTCGATCGCAATTGCAACCGAACAAAGAGGAATGCCGTGAGCAAAATTTACCGTGCCATCGATGGGATCAATGATCCATTTATAATTAGAATCATTGATATGCTGCCCGGTCTCTTCCGCCAATACCTGGTGATCGGGAAAATTCTTTTTAATCGCGCTGATGATCGCCGCTTCTGCCGCATGATCAGCTTCTGTTACCAGGTTATTTACACCGTCTTTGTGAGAAATTGTAAACTCGTTGTTAAAGAATTTTTTTAATTCAACTCCGCCAGCCTGTATTGCTTCAAGTAGGGTTTGTTTAAGCATGGGCAAAGATAACCTCCGATTTTAGATTGCGGATTTTAGTCCCGATATTTATCGGGATTAGATCATGCAGCTGTCAATCATAATAGTAAACTACAACTCAATGTTGTTGCTTGAGCAATGTCTTTTTTCTCTACAAGAAGCAACTAAAGAATTCGAACATGAGATCATTGTTGTAGATAATAATTCAACAGACGGCAGCCGGGAGCAACTCCCTTTAAGATTTCCAGGGGCGAAGTTTATCATGAATAACGAAAACCTTGGTTTCGCTAAGGCTTGTAACCAGGGCTTTAAAATCGCATCAGGAAAGTATATTTTGTTTTTAAACCCCGATACTATTTTATCTGAAACAAGTTTGACTGATTGTCTTACTTTTTTTGAAACACATCCTGATGCGGGCGCAGTTGGAGTAAGGATGACCGATATTCAAAAAAGGTTTTTAAAGGAATCAAAAAGAGGGCTTCCCACCCCTTCAGCATCATTTTATAAGTTATTTGGATTATCGGCTGTATTTCCCAGGTCAACAATATTTTCAAAATATTACGAAGGTCATTTGCCTGAAAAAGAGAATAATCCCGTTGATGTGTTGTCGGGTGCATTTATGATCATACGAAAGGAAATATTTGAAAAGTTAAATGGATTTGATGAGAGATTTTTTATGTATGGAGAAGACATTGACCTTAGCTTTCGTGTCCTTCAGTCAGGGTATAAAAACTATTATCTCGGCACTGTCAGTGTTATACATCTGAAAGGAGGAAGTACGATGTATAACTATGAGTATATAAAATCTTTTTATGGAGCCATGAACCTGTTCGTTAAAAAGCATTATTCAAATAAACCGGTTTTGTTTAGATTATTGCTCTTTACAGGCATATATGTCCGGAAAATGTTAGCGGTGTTCGGTTTGCTATTTAAACGGAGAAATACTATTCAGCACATCATAGTATATTCGCCCCGTTCATCAGAACAATTGTAACTTTAATAAGCTGGATGGCGAACATTATCGATATAAAACTTCCCAGGGCAATTGCGGCAGCCTTGCGCATTCCTCAGAATGATCCGCGGCGTCAGCAAGTACGTGTGTTAAAAAAACTTCTTCGTAAGGCAAGATTTACCGAGTTTGGTCAGCAATATCGTTTTGACGACCTGTTATTAAGCAAGAGCCTCACAAAAGGTTTCCAGGAGTTGGTGCCTGTCCATGACTACAACAAGATCTATGCAGAATGGTGGAAGAAAACGCTCGAAGGGGTGCCTGATGTGGCATGGCCCGGAAAAATTAAATACTATGCGCTTAGCTCCGGCACTTCCGAATCAGCAAGTAAATACATTCCGGTTACAAAGGAAATGTTGCGGAGCAACACCATCAATTATTTAAAACAACTCATCACGCTTTTCAGCTACGAGCATCTTCCCTATAATGCAGTGACAAAAGGTTTCCTGATGATCGGCGGCGCTACCGACCTGCAAAAAGGAAAAGCGGGTTGGTATGCAGGTGATCTCAGCGGCATTCTTGCCAAGAAGCGGCCTTTCTGGTTCCAGACATTCTATAAGCCCGGGGGAAGAATTGCAGCCATGAAGGATTGGAAAGAGAAATTGAATGAGATCGTTGAACATGCCCCTGAATGGAATATCGGTTATATAGTTGGCGTGCCTGCGTGGTGCCAAATGTGTATGGAAATGGTGATAGAACATTACAAAGTAAAGAACATCCACGAGATATGGCCCAACCTTGGATTCTTTGTTCATGGCGGAGTGGCATTCGAACCTTATAAAAAAGGATTTGAAAAACTACTGGGCAAGCCGATCGTATACATTGAAAATTATTTATCCAGTGAGGGTTTTATCGGTTATAAAACAAGGGAACACGCCAAAGGGATGAAGCTCATTCTTGACAACAATATTTTCTTTGAGTTTGTGCCTTTTGATGATAAGAATTTTGATCATGATGGAAATGTAATTGCCAATCCTGAAGTGAAAATGATACACGAGGTGGAAGAAGGCAAAGAATACGCGTTATTGATGAGTACAAATGCAGGTGCCTGGCGATACCTGATCGGCGACACATTAAAATTCGTGGATCTTGAACACAGCGAAGTGGTGATCACAGGCAGAACGAAACATTTTCTTAGCCTTACCGGCGAGCACCTGAGCGTGGAAAACATGAATAAGGCCATAGAACTTGTGAGCGAAGAATTAAATCTCAGTATTCCCGAATATACTGTCGTTGGATTCCCTTACCAGGGCTTTTTTGCCCATAAGTGGTATGTAGCAAGCGATGATGGTTGCGATACAGAGGCTTTAAAAAACAAGATCGACCAGCATCTCCGCAAATTAAATGATGACTATGCTACAGAAAGAGACAGTGCTCTAAAAGAAGTGTTTCTTGAAAAATTGCCCGAAGAAAAATTCATGAAATTCATGGAGCTGAAAGGGAAACTTGGCAGCCAGCATAAATTTCCAAGAGTAATGAAAGGAAGAATGCTCGAAGAATGGAACAGGTTTTTGGAGAATGGGAAAATTTAATTTTCTTTTTTTGATTCAAGACACCTGTCATACAATTTAAATACCTGTATTAACTGATCTTCATCAAGCCCAATGTTCTCAATGATGCTAAAAAGCGAACGACAAGGGGTCATTAGTGTTTTTAATACAAACTCAAAGCTTCTATCCAGTATTGTCACCGGAGGATCATAGATCCTGGTTGGATTGGGCGGCTGTACATAGTAGTGTAAATAGAGCTCGACAAGGTTGCCAGGCCCTTCAATAAAGAAATGCTTCCTGTTTAATTTATCTAAACAGAGATAAAGAGAAAAACTGCCTTTATATAAGGCTTTCAAAAAAGATCTTTGCGGTGTTGCTAATTCAGGGGCTTTAGAAGTTGTTGCATCCTGAAGTTTTTCTGCATAGTTTGCAGGACTTATCGTTCTTGCAACATACTCAACTTGTGACGATGTAATAACGAAACTATTGGTGTTTTCGGGAGAAAAAGACGTGTCCTTGTTATTGTATTTAATAGCAACCTCTGTTGGTTGTTTCTTCCAATTTTTTTGTTTGAAGGTGCACCACAAGGTATCATTTTCAAGAGTGATAATAAAGCCCTTAACTTCTTTATTCTTTTGTGCCGGTGTAATAAAGAATGCAAGAACCAAGGTAGCTGTGAAGGAATATCTGCCGAAAATTCGCATAGCTGGCTTTGTCAGTGTAAATTTATGTGATAAATAATTTTTGCATGGAATATGTTTGAGGCGGTGTTAAAAGGCCTGACTCTTGGTTTATTGCTGAGTATATCTGTCGGCCCGGTTATCTTTTCCATCATCAAACAAAGTCTTAATAATGGACACCGCGGCGGCCTTGCATTTGTGCTGGGTGTGTCGGTTTCGGACATAACTCTGGTGTTTGTTAGTAATGTATTTACAACTGTCTTCACGTACATGGTAAGGCATAAAAATTTTATCGGGGTTGGAGGCAGCATTTTTCTGATTGTTGTGGGGATCTATTTTATTTTTTTTAAAAAAGTAAAAGTGGATGACAGCGGAGTGCAGGTACTTCAATTGAGCAAAAAGGATTATATCAAAACGTTTCTTTCGGGCTACTTTATGAATACATTGAACCCGGCTGTTTTCATTTTTTGGCTAACGACATCCACAACACTTATTACACTTTCGATAGAATACAGGGTCATCGCTTTTGTTACTTGTTTGGTATTTGTGCTAGCTACAGATATATTAAAAGTTATGATGGCGCAAAGGATCAGAAAAAAACTCACGCCGCACAATATCCAGATCCTTAGCCGGATCAATGGTGTCGTGTTGCTTGGTTTTGGTCTTGTACTGCTTTGGGGATTGATCTTTTACACAAGTACATTCTCCATTTAATTTTAGTGCGGCAGGCTCAGCGCTTCTGGTGTCAGTGGCATTTATTATTGCCACAGACACGCTGAAACACACAACGGGCTTCTAAAAACATAATTATTTCCTGACAATTTTAATTGTTTCACTGTTGTGGGTTGGGAAATAATTTTTACACCTGATTCCAAACCTGATCTCACGGGCATTTAATGATCTGTCCAGCGGAAGAGTGATCTCTCCGGGAGCTGATCCGGAGATCATTTTTTGCGCAGTGATATCAAATGTAAATTCCTGTAATAGTTTTTTCCCCTCGAAAGCGCCGACCAGGAGTTCATTGTAGATTTCCGGGTGTTCCAGCAAGAACGATCGGTATTTTTCCGGAACGCTATAGGATAACCTGATCTTTACAAAAGGAGAACCATCTGTAATTCTGATGGTTTTTTGTTCCGGGACGATCTTTATTCCTCCTAAAGCAGCATAGATCGTATCAGCGCTTAATCCGACTGACCCCTTAACTGTTCTTACCGAATCCGGATAATTATTGATACTATGGATATCCGCTATAAATACTTTTTGACCAAGCAGGTTGCTTTCTGTTGGCCAAAAGTTATAATTACTTCTTCTATCATAATAAGAATTATGAGAATGCGATTGAATCCCGCTATAAAACCAATATAAGGAAGCACGTTGATAGGAGTTATAAAACACAACCGGTGTATCGCCGGTTTTTTCTTTTATGGCTTTTGCCCATGTTCTGTTGTTATGAAACCTGCCTTTAAAACTATTGTCTGGTCCAATATCAACAACCAGGTACAACCGGCCTGCGATGATCAATAACAGGGAAACAAATGAAATTATTTTTAAGGGCTTTATCCACGAAATTTTATCGATCATAAACTGATGACTCAACACCATTAGCGGTATCAACACTGGTAGTGTCCAGTTGACCTCTACTTTTCCACGAAATGAACTTAAAAGAAAAACTATATAGATACCGATCAATACAAACTTCAATGCTTTTTCAACCCGGTCTTTCGATCTATACATAAATGCTGCAGGCAAGAGAAGTATGCCGGCGATTGGTCCTGCCAATAGTAGTTGCCCAAGCAAATAATCTGTTGTATAAGAAAAACGATAGGTACTGACATTACTCTCAAAAAGATGGTAGCGGAAGCTGATCCAGTCATGCTGCCATTGCCAGTAAAGATGTGGTGAGTAAAGTACCAACACAAATAACGCCGAAAGCCATAATTGCCAGCGGGTGAGTAATTTACTATTTGACAGGATGGTTAAAACTACAAGCAACAAGCCATGGTACTTGGTGTAAAACAACAATGCCAGCACTAAACCCAGCCATAATGCATTTTTCCAGGTAGTATTTTTTGTAAACAAACGATAGGCATAAAAAAATAAAGCTGTGAAAAACAAAAGCGGGGTGTCGGGGACTGCAAAGAATCCCGCCACCTGCAATACACCAATACTCAATGCGATCGTATAAAATAAAAAAGGATTTTTTCTTTCTGTAAGCGTTTCTGTAATAAGAATAGTAAAAGTGCTGAGTAATGCACAGATCAATCTTACCCCAAGTTCATTATGAAAGATATTGTAGCCTGCCTTGATCAATACAGCGATCATTGGAGGATGATCAAAATATCCCCATGCAGGAAATTTTGAATAGACCCGGTAATACGCTTCATCTGCAATCAATTCTGTTGAGGCAGATTGGGCGAGGGCAAGGATAAGCCACGAACAGTAAAAAAGAAATCTATGATGTTTCCGGAAAAAATTCATGAATGCCCGAAAGTACAATTGAAATTTTAACCTGCCACCAGCTGGTCAACGGCTTTTATTGCCCTTTGCGATCTTTCATGGGCACTACCGCTTATCTCAACCCACGGTGTCGATTGATTAATCATGATGTCTTTATAGATCTGGTAGAGTTTTTTCCTGGGTGCCGGGTCCGGGTATTCTCTTAATTCATCTTTTATCCATGGCAAATCGATATTACACAGTAAATAAAGATCATAGCTTCTGTTCACGATCTGCTCTAAGATCCATTTATGGCATTTATCAAAGACAAACTCGCACCAGACTTTCATGACATACATATCGGTGTCGATAAAGAGAAGCGGTGGGTGGTGAGTGGTGAATGGTGAGGGTGTTTCCGAAGATTGATCCTTCGTTATTGACCATTGACCATTCACCATTGACGATACATACTCGTCTTCCAACCTCAACTGCTGCTTTGCTACAAACAACAGGTTGTCATAATTATAATTCATGCCATGCTTGAGTAAATATCCTCTTGCATATTCGGGGCACCATAATGTGTTGTAATGCCTCGCCAGCCTCTCACACAAAGTGCTCTTCCCTGTTGATTCGGGACCGATAACCACTATTTTTTTAAGCGTTTTCTGTTCCATGCGGGTTTTGCGTCCAGGACTTTTTTATAGACCGGACAGCTTTTTTCATGGGCATTGGGCAAATAGCCGGTGCTCATCAAAAATTCATTTACGATCTCGCCACCCGTGAATCTGAATGTTTGTTTAAATAGTTTTGTCCATTCTTCCTTTGTTTTCGTCCCGAAGGGATCCATTCGGAGGTGATGATGATCGAGCCAGTGCTTAAACGATTTGAATTCTTTTTGCAATTCAAGGATCGTTTTTGCATTCTCAATCGCGGCATTGATCTTCAAACGGTTTCGGATAATACCCGGATCCTCCATTAAACGTTTGAAGTCTTTTTCCTTATACGCAGCAACTTTCTTTAAATCAAAATTGTGATAGGCTTTTCTGAATCCTTCCTGTTTGTTTAAAATGGTTGTCCAGCTCAATCCCGCCTGGTTGATTTCAAGGATCAACCGGCAGAAAAGTTCATTATCATTATGAATGGGAAAGCCATATTGATTATCGTGATATTCACGATGAACATTGTATTCACCAGGTGTAAGGGAGTTAATGAATTTACAATAGCTCATCCGGCAAATTAGGAAAGAGGTCCGAAAATGTCTTTAACAATTTTGCAGGCGCTATCAAAGCGGTTTTGCCAATTGCCATCGATGGAAACAGTTGATATACCTTGCCTTCGAAAGAACTTTCTGTGATGCTCACTTAGTCTATTCCGTTCTTCGGCTGAGAGTCGTGTGCCATCCTGGATGTATTCACAATCGGGTTCAAGAAATAAATACAGATCAAATCGGTTTGCTTCTGTAATCCATTTTTCAACTCGTAATTCGCTTTTGAATAAAAATTCGGAGTAAGAGCGTGTAATATTTATGTCTGTGTCAACAAATAATAGTTTATTAGCGACCACACGTTTT
Source organism: Chitinophagaceae bacterium (assembly GCA_025929635.1). Classification (GTDB taxonomy): domain Bacteria; phylum Bacteroidota; class Bacteroidia; order Chitinophagales; family Chitinophagaceae; genus VBAS01. The sequence goes on along the minus strand of JAICPX010000006.1, from coordinate 3,840 downwards.
TCATTAATAGCGTTTGCATGAGTTTCGGCAATTTGTAAAAGGTTTTCATAGGTGCACGTATCCGTCGTTTCTACTATATCTCTTGCCATTTCCTTTACATAAACAGTTTCAAAATGTACAGCAAGCTTTTCAGTAAGTGTTGATTTGCCTGTTGATTCAGTACCAACTATGCAGATCGTTTTTATAAACCAGGGCCGGGCGGCATCGGAAATAAACTCCCAGTATTTAAAAGGTCGCGCTCTGATCTCCGAGGCTGATACAGGAACAATTGATCTTCGCTTATCAAAAAAATAATGTTGGATTCCCATGTATTCAGCCAAATATTCACCATATGGTTCTGAAGTAAAAACAATATCGATTCCCGGAAGTAGTTTCTTTAATGCATTGGCCCATTTCTTAGAAACCGTTCTCGAAGATTCTGAAGTGTTTGGAAGTACCAAGTCGTCATATTCAATCGCTTTAACCACAACCTTCTCATTTCTCTGAAACGTTTGATCAAGCCATTGTTTTCTTAGATTTCCTGCAATTGGTTCATTGTGTGTATAACAAAGGAGAACTGTCAGTAGATCACAATAGTTTAACGCAAACTCTATGAGCGCCAGATGGCCTTTGTGCAAGGGCATGAATTTTCCAACGACCAATCCGTTTTTCATGGGACCTGAAATTTTGAAGCCCGGGCTCTCTTCTGCCATTCTGCCAATCCCCAAAAAGCAAAGACAAGCAGTATGAAATAATAGACACTTGTAAAAACAAGACCTTTTACGAAGTATAATGGCACAGACGCAAAATCAGTTGCGATCCACCAATACCAGCTCTCCACTTTTTTCTTTGTCATGAGCCACATACCGGTGAAGGCAGTGGCACTGGCAAAGGAATCAGCCCAGGGTATCGCACCTTCGGCAAAAGTTCGTTTTAGAAATGATAATGCACCAAAGAGCACCAGGTAAAAAAATACAAAGAAGATTATTTGATTAAACCACATCTTTCTGTCAGAATGGGTAACATGGAGCAAGATCTCCTTTTTTTCATTTTTACGCAGCCACATATACCAGCCGATGATGCTCATTACCGTGTAATAAAAATTTACTGAAGCTTCACCGTATAGGTCTGCCCTGACACTCAGATATATATAAATAATGGTATTAATTAAACCGATAGGATAAACCAGGATATTTTCAATTCGACTAAACCAAACGCTGGCAATACCTGTAAACACGGCTATATATTCCAGCCAGGTGGTGTGCTGCATGCCTTCAATAAACTGCTCCCAGATGGACAACTGTATTTTTTTGTAAACATAATAAAAAAGCAAACCCCGATAGGTTTGCTTTTTGACTGCTTAATAGCTGCCTCAATTAAACAATTTATATCCCAGTACGATAAAGGCAATTCCCTTAATAATACACCAGGTTACATAAGCAATCAATGCTTTCTTGCCGTATTTATTCAAATACCTTTTTATGATAACCGATTTCATGTTCTTATTTTGTTGGATCTTTTTTAGTGAATGGAATGATCTTTGGCACCCAGCTTTTATAGTTCAAGTATTTTTCTCCAAAGGTTTTAATCAGGTCATTCTCTTCGAGTTTTATCGCAGTAAGTATATACCCTGTTGTGAGCAGGGCAAACAATAAATGCGCAACGGTCATTACCGGCGTTGACCAGAAAGCGATCAGGAAACCGAAGTACAACGGGTGACGAACATACCGGTAGAATAACGGAACACGAAACGGAAGATGTTCATATTTTTTTCCTGTTACATACAACCATGTTTGCCTTAAGCCAAACAAATCAAAATGATTGATGAGAAAAGTACTGATAAAAACAATGCCCCAGCCCGTGAGATAAAGAACCAGCAATACTGCTTTTACGATCTCATTTTCTACCGACCATATTACCCCTCCAATTGGCTGCCATTGCCACATCATTAAGATCAGGCATAGACTGGCTAATAAGACGAAAGTACTACGCTCCATGGGTTCCGGGATGATCTTTGTCCACCACTTTTTGAATGCCGGCCTTGCCATGATACTATGTTGCAATGCGAATAAAAGCAGCAATGATGCATTGATCAGTATGGCCTGCACCAAGGGTGCCTGTGGAGTGCCGTCAATAGATTTTGGAACAAATAAATTACCAACAAAGCCGATGGCATACAGAATTGTTCCGAAAAATGCGAGGTATGCAATGATACCATACAAAAGAACAAGTATTTTTTTCATAATAAATGAATTATTTTATTTACATTTTTTTATTACCAGGAAAAGTTCAGGTCTGCTTGCCCATGTGGACAGACCTCGTTAATTGTCTTGCTTGAAATCATGGGCTGTATCAGCAATCGATCGTCATAGCCTCTTGTCGTGAGCCCAGACATATTTTCATAGGCACGCCATTGGAAACGATATCGAGCACGGGAGAAAATGATGTGAGATTGAGTATCTCCAATTTTTCTTCCTCAGTAAAATCTCCATCAATATCAAAACTGACTTTGATGTTATCATAGCCTTTGCGAACAGAAGGATCAATTCCTAAAAAGCCGCGCAGATCGAGATCTCCTTCTACTGTTGTGGTTATTTTAGTTATTTCATATCCGCGGGCGGCAGCATGATATACCATTGAAGTTGTCAGGCAGCCAGCCAATGCATGAAGAACGTACTCGACAGGATTGGGGGCATTATCATTTCCCAGTAATATGTCGGGTTCATCGTTGGCAAGTATGAAAGGAGTTTCCCGGCTTTGAATTTTCCCGACTCCAAAGAAATCTCCAATCGCAGATTGATTGTATCCTCCGTCCACCCATTGATTGCTAAGGGAGAACTGGAATCTTGCCAGGCTGGAGTCGGCAATTATTGCTTCGATATTACCGGCCAATCTTTCGAGGTCGACACCATTAAGCATTACAGTTGTTTTTTTCATGATCTTTTTGGTTTAATTGTTTAAAAACTTTTTCCAGGGGAGATTAAAAAACCCTGCAGTTAAAAGGTCGCAGGTAATTGTAATTATGGCACAAGATTACATCGCCGATAAGCCTATAAGTAAAGAAGATGAGTGAACAAGCTGTATTGATTCTCCAAACCACGGTTATGTTGAGGGGATATGGCCCGGGTGCGTAATAAATGGATACTAAACAAACAGGAGATCGGCTCAAGTTGGGATGTCAGTCGCTCAAAACGACAGTGATTTCAATCAAGAGCTATTGTAAATACCTCCAGAATTAGGTTAGTTGCTAAGCATTCGAATGGATGATTACAAAAAATACTGTAAATTATTTCTCACATTTGCCTGTATGACATTCTTCAGAAACATTACAACCTTAATTTGTTTCAGCTTGGCCGTTTCAGCATCCTGCTATTCGCAATTCAAATTTGAAAAGTCTGTTTTAATAACAAAAGAGAATGGCCACCCGATAAATGATGTCCGCTCTTTTAAAAAAGGAGAAGACGGGTTTATATGGATGGCTACCTCCAGGGGCCTTTGCCGGTTTGATGGATCCCAGGTAAAAGTATTTGGTGAGGGGGATGATCTTCGTTATTCACTCTATGATCAGTTCTTAGAAAGTGTTCAGCCTGTTGGAAATTTCATATGGGCCGGAACAGGCCAGGGGCTTTCAGTTCTAAACACTGCTAACAATACTTTCAGGCATTATCAACTCGTAAATAATGGTAAATCAGATTCTTTGAAAAGGAGATCTGATCAGGGTATTAATTTTTTATATAAGGACAGCAAAAATAACATTTGGATAGGCACCCGTGATCGTGGTGTCTGCGTTTATGACAAAACAAAGGACAACTTCCGGTTTTTCACGATACCCGAAGAAAACTATCCACCGCTTATTCCCTC
>JAICPX010000527.1 GCA_025929635.1 Chitinophagaceae bacterium | reverse complement strand
TGCTGCAACATTCCTTTTACAATTGCATCCGCCCTTTTGCCGTGATGATTGATCTTTTCTTCGTTCGCTTTAATATCATCAGCAATCTCAATTGCCTGTTGCTTATTGCCTGTTACCAGTTCATTTTTTAATTCATCAACTAACTCCCTATTTACGTCGGAAAAATTATTTACGAAATTCAAGGGGTTTTGAATCTCATGGGCAATGCCGGCAGTGAGTTCGCCGAGTGAAGCCATCTTTTCTGATTGGATCAACTGCTGTTGGGTTGCTTTCAACTCATCATAGGCTTTTTCAATTTTGAGTTTTGCTTTATGTTTCTGACGGTTATTCCTGTAAAAAACAATCGCAAGCAGCAGCAATACGCCAATGCCTGTTAACAAGAACCATGTTCTTATTTTATTCTGATACGCTATTTTTTCTTTTTCGGCCTGTTGTAAGCGTTGCTGTTCACTAAGCGTAACCTTTTGAAACGCCGCGAGACTTTTTATCCGGGTTTGATTGATGCTGTCATTCCCGACGTAAGCAAGCTTTAAATATTTATCAGCACTGTCTTTCTGGCCTCTCAGGAGATATGCATTATATAAATTTTCATAGGCTGCCCCTATACCCAGATCAAATACCCCAACAACTCCCAGCTTTTTCAACGTCTCAAGAGATTTGATTGAATAGTAAAAACTGGAATCCTTATTCTTAATGGCCAAATAATATAGCGCGAGTTCCTTATAGGCTCTTGCCAAACCGTCAAGGTTATTTTGTTCAATGCCGGATCTTATACTTTCATAAAAATAGGAAAGGGCTTGCGATGTGTCACCTCTGTTTTTACTGATAATTCCCTTGTAGTATAAAATTCCCGAGAGGTATTTATTACGATTTGAACTCCTTGCAATTCTTTCTGCTTCGTTTTCATGAATCAACGCTGAATCCAATTTTCCTAACTCAATATAGATCCTGCCCAGATTGAGACTTCCGAGTACGGAACGGGCGGGAGTATTTATTTCAACGGCGATTCTTTTCGCTTCCCTGAAATGAATGAGTTGCTGCTCCATATTCTTGGTCTCCCGCATTAATATTCCAAAAATGTGATGCGTGCAGGAAAGAGCATATAATCGTTTTTGAGATTCGGCTCTCAATGGATCAATTGACCAGTAGTATTTATCGTTTTCTTTTTTTTCGCAGAGGGAGAACGCAGTCAATAAACTATTCAGTGCGTCGGCATAATCGCCAAGATTTACTTCCTGGTAAGCCTTCCGGCTCAGCGAGTATGCCTCGTTAAGTTTTTTGTTGTGCTTCCTGCTGATCAACACAGACTGATTCCCGTAAAAAAAAGCGCTGTCTCTATTCAGCTCTTCATAATGATCATAAAGACGAATAGCTGCCTCGTAGCGAATGGAATCATCATTTCCACTGAAAAATCGTTGCCGTAAACTGTCTATCGGCGATTGCTGGGCTTTGGAAAATGCAGGCAGGAAAAGACACAGTGCTATTTTCAATAAAACCCTCATCCTTCAGATTTAGTTAGTTGGTAAATGAATTATGAATTCAGATCCTTCGCCTTCGCTTGTTTCCACTTTTAATTCGCCACCATGTCCTTTTGTAATTATATCATAGGCCAAACTCAATCCTAAGCCGGTTCCCTGCCCGGTTGGCTTCGTGGTAAAGAACGGCTGAAATATTTTATCCAACACCTTTTGTGGAATACCACTTCCATTGTCTTTTACTTTGATCTCGATCTTACCATTCTCTTTTTTGGTCGTCACGGTAACGGTTGGCTCGTACCCATTCGATGCGGTGCCTGCCGAAACATGTTTCTTCTTTTCAGTGACTGCATAGAACGCATTGTTGATCAAATTGAGGATCACTCTCCCAATATCCTGGGGTATGATATTGACCTTGCCAATGGAATCGTCAAAGTTGGTTTCAAATTTTGCATTGAAGGATTTGTCTTTTGCCCGCAATCCGTGAAAGGAGAGTCGCAGGTATTCATCAGCCAAAACGTTTATATCTGTTGGTTCCTTCTGACCACTGCTTGTTCTCGAATGTTGCAGCATTCCTTTTACAATGGCATCGGCTCTTTTACCGTGATGTAAGATTTTTTCTAAATTTTGTTTAACATCTTCAACAATTGCGATGGCATCTTCTTTATTTCCTTTTTCTAATTCATTCTTCATTTCTTCTAATAACTCGTTGCTCACATCGGAAAAATTATTTACGAAGTTTAACGGGTTTTGAATCTCATGTGCAATACCCGCGGTCAGTTCACCCAGCGAAGCCATTTTTTCTGATTGTACCAATTGTTGTTGTGCCTGTTTGAGGTCTGTCAATGTATTTTCAACCTGCTGCTTCGCTGCTTCGAGCTTATTGAAATCTTCATATCGTGCATAAGCAGTAGAGAAGGCATCTGCAACATGCTGTATCAATACTATTTGTTCTTCATTTAATTGCGTTGAATTGCCCACATATAACATGCCTTGCAGGAAAGGAAGGAAATGCAAATAGAACCCCCCTTCCGGAATCGTTTTGAGGTATTGTTCACGGGAACTGAGTGTTCCCTGCTTCATCAATATATCGGCAAACTGGCTAAACTCTTCTTTATCCCAATGATCTACATAGACCTTTTTTAGTTGCCAATTCTCTATCACCTTTGAAATATTACCTGGTGTGTCATAGGGTAAATGAAAAGCAGCGATCGCCTTGCCGTCCGGGGTGGAAAGAAAAGTATGAATGAGCTGTTGACCCTCATCCATGATAAATACACCACAGCGGATAAAAGGCACACCCAATATGGTAAGCTCTTTCCATATCAATGGTGTGATCCTGTCAAGATCACTAACGGTACGCATCGATGCGATGTCAGCCCGCACCCTGTCCAGGGCGGCCTGTTTAACTGCTTCCCTTGCATTGGCCTCTGATTTTTGCAACTCGAAATAACGACGGAAGGTGAGATCAATGATCGATGCGAATCGTTTTAAGATCTTTATTTCATCATCATTGTATTTAACTTCAGACCATGCGTACAAACAGCCAACTGAAAATGAAAAGAAATGTCCATAATGTATTTCATCATCCCTGAAAGCCGGGATAGGAATCGATAATCCCGCTACAAGCCGTTCGAAATAGGCCGTGCGCGAATCACCGCTGAAGTCGGGA
>JAICPX010000457.1 GCA_025929635.1 Chitinophagaceae bacterium | reverse complement strand
TGGTATTCGTTACCCGCCATTATCAGATCCATGGTTCCATCTCCATCTACATCATCACATATAATGGCATTTACCGGTGCAAATTGCGCCTCAACCGGAAGCAAATGTTTCTTAAATTTTCCTGCGCCTAAATTTTCGAAATAACAACTTCGTGTTTCATCGCAGGTAAATTGTATGAGGCCTTCTTTCTTATTGCTATTGAAAATTTCATCAAAAGACGCTTTTGAATAGTCCCGTGCCAATAAAAATCGTTTTTTTATGGCCGGTACCTGGTCAGCAAATTGGGCTCTGCTGATAGCAGGATAAAGTCGCCTCTTTCCATCTTTATCTTTTATATAATAAAAAAATACCGGATCAATACTTCCATTTTCATCCAGGTCTTGTGCAAAAAGCTGCATGGGTTTATCGGGTCCAACATGATAGATGCAATTCGAACCTAAATTACCGGCAACGATATCGATGTCTCCGTCATTATCAAGATCTGCAGCTGCAAGACTTCGCCACATTCCATTCATTTGCGTCAAACCGGTATTTGAAGTTACCTCTTCTAATTTGCCGTCGTTATTTTTGAAAAAGCGAACAGGCATCCATTCACCTGCAACAATTAAATCCTGTTCCTTATCATTGTCAAAATCGATCCATAGGGAAGAAGTAACCATCCCCGGCTTTTGAAGTGCTGGACAAACCACTTGCGTTACATCAGTAAAAGCGCCCTGATCATTTTGCAGGATGAAACTTCGGGCAGGAAGCGGGTATTGTCTTGCTACCCTTCCTCCTATAAAAAGATCAAGATCACCATCACCATCATAATCACCTGCGCTTACGGTTCCGGCAATAGTCCTGACTTTAGATGGTATGGCACCTTCCCTGAAGCTAAAATTTCCCTTTCCATCATTCACATACAGCCTGGGACGATAATAAATGGATGTATCGGGCTGTTGTACATCGCCACAGGTGACCACAAGATCAAGATCACCATCGTTATCAGCATCGAATAAAAGGCAATCGACATCTTCTTCAAACTTTGAACCGCTGATGACATTTTTTGATCGGAAGGTTTGATCGGCGCTTTGCAAAAAAATCTGGCCGGAAGATGTTGCCGCACCGCCAATAAAGAAATCAACTTTGCCATCCTTGTTCACATCACCTGCAGTCAAAAAAGGTCCCATTTGGGAAAATTTTTGCGGCAGCAATCTTTGAACTGCAAAATCATTGAATTCATAATCAACATGACGATATTGAAAACCCGAGGAAGATGTGATGTCATTAAAAAGAACAGACGAACCAGGGTTTGAAGGCTGATTTACCAGGGAAGCGTCTATCTCAAAAAAAATCAATGATGTATCTGCTGAAATATTATTTCTTATTTCTTTTTTCCCATTTGGCCAAATGATCACAAGAGAATCAATTTTTGAATTGGCACCAAGACCGAAAATCAGGTCCTGGTCGACTGATGAATAGTAACCCCTTACAGGGTTCTGTTCCTGCATCTGCATTCTTCCGTTGCTATATAAGCAAACTTTTGCACCAAAGGCGTGCTTGTTGCCGCCAGCCCCTTTCAAAATCATTTTTAAAAAATGAGTATGAATGGGCTTAGTTTTCCGGATGGTATTATTTATAAAAACAAAGGGCTCTTTATTGATGTTGTTAATAACAAGATCCAAATCCCCATCGTTATCAAGATCGGCATATGCTGCACCATTAGACAGGGAGGGTTCATCAATACCCGATTCTTTAGAGCTGTCGTTGAATGAATAATCATGCTTGTTAATGTATAAATAATTACCGAGGCTTATATGATTAAGGCTGGATAATTTTTTCTTGAGTTCTTTTTGTTGTTCCTTTTTATCAGCAATGGTAGTAAATGTCACGTTGCTGAACTCTATAAAATCTGCATTAATAAAATCTTTTCCTATACCATTTGTTATGTGCATGTCTTTCCAGCCATCGTTATCTAAATCTGCAAGCAAAACACTCCAGCTCCAGTCTGTTGCAGCCACGCCTGCTAATTGCCCTATTTCACTAAAAAAGGGCACCGGACCATTTACATCGGTGTAATGCCTGTTTCCATTGTTAAGCTGTAACATGTTTCTCATAAACTCGGGCTCATACCCTCTGAACCGTTCTGCCTGGTAGCGTTCATAATTCATGGAAGAATAGGTAACTTTTTTTCTTTCATTGTATTCGGGCAGCATATCCAATGTAACCACATCACTTAATCCGTCGTTATTGAGATCGGCGGCATCGACTCCCATACTGGAATAACTTTGGTGCCGCAATGCCTTATCAATGCAATTAGTGAAGGTTCCGTTTTTATTATTCAACCATAAATTATCGTTTGATACAAAGTCATTGGCGACGTATATATCCGGCCAGCTATCATTATTAAAATCACTTATGACTACACCTAATCCATAACCATCGTCCTTAATACCTGCCTGAAAACTAACGTCGGTAAAAACAGGGTGGCCTACGTGTAAGGAGTCACCGTCATTTCTGTATAACCTATCATTTGCAGGCGAATTCCCACTTTTATCGCGGGGCACAATATAATTGGCACTGACGTTACTGTTATTAAAAGTATAGTTGGTCAAATACATATCCAGGTCTCCATCCCTGTCATAATCGAAAAAAACGGCCTGGGAAGAGTATCCTGTATCGGCCAGGCCATATGCTGTTGCCTGCTCTTTAAAAGTTAAATTCCGTTGATTAATGTATAGAAGGTTTTTTGAACGGCGAAGAAGGTTTTTGCCATAGGTGCAGATATAAATATCATCATAGCCATCATTATTAAGATCAACAATGCTGACACCTGTTGCCCATACATTGGTAGTAAGTCCGGCTTTTTCGGTAATGTCTTCAAATTGGTTGTTGCCTTTATTGAGGTATGTACGGGAGCTCACCTGGTTGGCTGTAAACACAATGTCTTTTAATCCATCATTGTTAAAATCCCCGATCCCAACACCGCCGCCCATATATCCAAATTCGTTGATCATGGAATTGGTTGAATCGGTATCATGAATATCATTTCTGAAATGAATACCGGATTCAGAAGGATCTAACTTTGAAAATAGAGAGTTATTTTCTTTTGTACGGCAGCTTTGTGCTCCGCATATAAAAATCAACAAACAGATAATTGCCGGGTAAGGTCTGAACCACATCATAATCGTCAGGTGAAAAGACAAGTTAATTAATTTCAAAATTTAAATGAACGAAAAAGCCATTACACTGTTGTAATGGCCTTTAGTGTTGATTACCTAACCCGTTATTGGATCAAAGGATTAGTTGAAGTTTCAGCAAATGGGATTGGAAGCATATCTACCTGTCCTTGCTTTGGATCAGCCATAATTGTCGGGAAATATCCTTTCTTTCTCCAACGGAGAATATCAATATTATTTAATCCTTCTCCAGCCAGTTCAACGGAGCGTTCATGCATTACAGCTCTTAGCGCCGCATTCTTGGTAGCAGGCGCCACAGGGGTCATAGCTACACCTGGCCTGGCACGTACCATATTGATATAAATCGCTGCCTGAGCCGGAGTCCCAACCTCAGCTTCACATTCGGCCAGCATTAAAAGAACATCAGCATAACGCATCAGGCGTTGATTGAGACCAGTTGTTTTAAAACTTACATTCATCCAATCTAAAATAGAATACTTCTTATAAATCCTTTTTAATGACACCCCATTTCTTATGCTTGGATCTACGTTTAGATCTGAAGCCGTCAAGACAACACCCGGGACCGTGCCACCCTTGGTTAAGATAATGTCGCCTTGTTCCCAAAAGGTCATTTTATACCGCGGATCATTGGCTTCAAACTCATCCAAAAGCGTGTTTGATGGAATCACATTACCCCAGGCTTGTCCATACTCCTGGTTACGCACT
>JAICPX010000441.1 GCA_025929635.1 Chitinophagaceae bacterium | reverse complement strand
GTGACTCCATCCGTTCTTTATAAGCGGTATTACCGCCTCTGTATCCTTCAGCAATTCATTATACAATGCGGCATGTTTGATCCGTTGCCGCGTCCATTGTTCAAGATGCGGCAACTTGGCTAATAGAATCGCAGCTTGTATGGTATCCATCCGGCTATTACGTCCTTCTCTCACATGATGATGTTTCTTTACTTGACCATGATTGGCTATTTGTCTTGACACAGCAGCCAATTCATCATCATTGGTAAGCATCGCCCCGGCGTCGCCATAAGCCCCCAGGTTTTTCCCAGGGTAAAAACTAAAGCTGGCCGCATGTCCCCATGTACCCGTTCTTTTCCCATTTATTTCGGCGCCGTGGGATTGGGCACAATCTTCAATCACTTTCAAATTATATTTTTCCGCCAATTGCATTATGGCAGGCATATCTGCAGGATGACCATAGAGGTGAACAGGGATAATAGCTTTTGTCTTTTTAGTAATTTCTTTCTCTGCCAATGAAATATTGATGGAATAAAATTCATCAACATCCGCAAAAACCGGCGTAGCGCCAATCGCGCTTACCGCTTCAGAAGTAGATATCCATGAATTAGCAGGAACAATCACTTCGTCGCCTGTGCCAATGTTCATTGCTTTTAACAAAATTTCAATTGAATCGGTCCCATTGCCGCATGCAACACAATGCTTTGCGCCAATATATGCTGCAAATGCTGTTTCAAATTGTTTAATAGCGGCTCCCCCGATAAAAGCAGTCTGGTCAATTACTTCCTGTATAACTTTATCAATCTCTCCCCTGATAGAAAGATATTGTGCCCGCAGGTCAACAAACGGAACTTTCATTTTTTGCATCGTTGATATCATAGGTTTGATTTAATTATTCCCTGTTTTTTATTACCCTTGCGGGATTGCCCGCAACAATCGTGTAAGGCTCCACATCTTTAGTAACAACGGCACCTGCAGCAACTATAGCACCATCGCCAATCGTTACTCCTTTTAAAATGATTGCACAAGCTCCTATCCAAACATCATTTCCGATCTTTATTGGCTTCCTGTTATAAGGCTGCTTATTTATTAATTCATTCTTTTTATAACCATGATCCCTGCCCCAGATAATGACTTTTGGAGCAATCAGCACATTATCACCAAAAGTTATCTCACCCAAAATATGGCAATGGGCATTTACATAAAAATTATCGCCGCAAGTGATCAGGGGATCACCTTTCAATTTTGTAAATGGTTCTATAACCGCTTTGCCGGCAAATTTTACCCGCACCAGCTCTGAATGTTTTTTCAGGGTGATGCCCTGACGCCTTAGTTTTCTTTTATAAAAATATTCAGTGAACCAATTCATCTGTTGTCAATTGACATTGGTTGCAGTTTGCGGATTTTCATATTTCTTATATCCACCAATATTATCAAGATGCCAGATCTGTCTTGCTGTCGCCCTTCCACCCACATTTTCCTTGAATTCAAGTATCCCCCATTTTATTTGTTCGCCCCGGGAGGATATTCCAAAGTTGAACCAGGCATAACCCTGCCTGCAGTAATGTTCAAAAGCTTTATGAAACAACAGCGGCATGGCTTTTACATTTTCATATTGTTCGTTCTTTGCAATATAAAAACTGTGCACGCCCGTTGTATTTACATCAAAGAGCACAAGTATTCCAAGCACCTGGTCTTCTTTTGTTGCAATCCAATAATGTATGCGATCGGGATAAATTTCCTTCAATCTCATTAATTCCTCACGGGAATGGGTTGGTATCCTGTTGTATCGAACTTTTAAGTTCATTTCAATTACTGGATATACCTTATCAACATCATTTGTTTCCACGATCTTCACTCCGTCTTTTTCCTGTTGCTTTATATAGGACAGGTTTCTTTTCCTGCACAACTTTTCCCATAGCCTACTCTCAGTCAATTTAACACAGGTTGAGATTTCCTGTGATTTGATGGTAAATCCGCGATGCCACAACAAATACCTGAGCTCTTCATCGGGTATTGCATTGAAAATTGGCTCCGATAATCTTATTTCAATTGAATCAATATTATTTTGTTGATAGTACGCAATCATCGACTCCAGTATCTCAAGGACTTGCTGCAATGTTGCGGAGAACTGAAAAATCAATCCGCCACATGAACTACCAGGATGGGATACCACTTTCATTTTGCCATTTTCCTGAATAATAGCTGCCGGAAAAACAGCCATCAATGTTCCTTTCTCAAAGAAAAGAAGACTGGCATCTTTAAACTTCCCTTCAGGATGATAAGAAAGAAAATCTCTTTCCTGGAAAATGCCGCCATTTCTGGATTCATCCCTGACAAACTCATCCCATGATTTATGATGATCCTCTGTATATTCTTTTACTTCAATTTTACTCATAACAGCAGCCTGGTTCATACTAAAGCTTAATTTAATTTCCTTACAAGATAATTGGGGTTCGCAGCAACAACTTCATATGTTCCTGACTGTTTTATCTCACTGATCACCTTCTTTACCTCCCAGTTGGACAGATCGCCCGAATCATCAAAGAGAATAAATCCTCCTTTTTCTAACCATTTATCTGTGTTTTGGAAATCCCTTTTTGCAAATTCGTAAGTATGGTTACCATCGATATAAGCAAAACTGATCTTGCCACCCAGGTCGATCTCCCTGTTAAAAACATCGGTAGTCTTTTCCCCGCTATTCCACCGCCTGAAAAATTCATCTGAAAAGCATTCGATCGTATAAGGCAGCTTGTGCTTACTGAAAAAAGATACGTTGCGCATGTAAGTATCTTTTACAAAATTCTTGTATTCTATATGTTTGATCGTGCTCCCACCAAGTAAAGCTCCGGGGTCTTCTCCTCCCTCAAAAACCCATTTGTCACAGGTCACCAGTTTATTGGTCTTTGAAAATTGTGTGAGGTAAAAATTGATCAGGTTGGTTGATAATCCGCAAAATGAGCCGATTTCTATGATGGGTCTATCAGAAGGCAGGTTTTTTATCGCATACTCGAAACAATATAAATTGCCTGGCTCAAGCATTCCTGCGTTTGCAAACCGAAGCCATTCTATAAACTCAAAATGGGTGTGTTTTTTTTGAGGCTTTTCCTTAAGAAATCTCCCCACCTTGTTAATAATACCCGTCATAATAATGGTTATGTTTTAAGAATAGTGATGAAATCAAAAATCAGATCTCCCTTATTTTCCGTGCCGGGTTGCCTGCATATATTCCAGGTTTCTTAATGTTCTTTGTGACAACGCTACCGGCACCAATTATCACATGATCACATATTGTCACGGGTAAAATAGTTGCATTGGACCCGATCGATACGTTGTTGCCAATGACTGTTTCCTTCCAAAGGGACCGGTCACCCTGTGCGGGCCTGCCCGTTCTCCAGTCATCATTAATAAACATCACACCATGTCCGACAAAACAATTTTTTCCAATAGTCACCAATTCACAAATAAAGCTGTGGCTTTGTATACGACAGTTATTACCAATAACCACTCCTTTCTGAATTTCGGTAAACGGACCCACAATGCAATTATCGCCAATTGTACAACCATAAAGATTTACGGGTTCTGTTATTTTCACATTCGCTCCAAAAATAACATCCTGGATTCGTGCATTTCTTATTTGTGGCTCAGTCATTTTCAAATAACTGTTTGCGCCTCCTTGTAAATTTTTTCGATGATCTCAACAGTTTTAAAACCTTCAAAGCTGTTGGCAGAGATCTGTGCATTATTTCTCAATACCTGCACAAGGTTTTCGTATACTTTGTCATGATTGCTCATTGAACCCTGGTAGTTGCCATAGTCGTTGGCCTTATTACCAGCGGGCAGATCTTTTATTTCAATCCCTTCTATATTCTGGTATTCAAGAACGTTGAGGTACTGACCCCCGATCTTTACTGTTCCTTTTTCGCCAAATATGGTAAGCGAGCCTTCCATATTCTTTTTATAGCTGTTTACCGTGTAATTGACCGTGCCGATAGCACCGTTATCAAATTCAAGTATCACGGCGCCGGTATCTTCAAATTCAATAATACCGTCGTGCGCATAATTTCCGGTAAATGCT
>JAICPX010000487.1 GCA_025929635.1 Chitinophagaceae bacterium | reverse complement strand
TTGGCAATATTATTTTTCCAGCTATGAAAGAACCCACCTTCGTCGTTCTTTGAAAAATTACTCAATAAGAATTGCATATTGTCAATTGCCAATTGCCGGTAATTTTCATTTCCTGTTGCAGCAAAAGCTTTGCTCAATGCAGTGTTCATTAAAGCATTCCATCCTAAAAGAATTTTATCATCAGTTTGTGGTCTTATTCTTTCATTTCTTTTTTCAAGCAATAATCTTTTTCCTTTCTCAATTATTCCCTGCAATTCTTCCAATGAAATATTTTTTTCCCGGCTAAAATCTTCCTGCTTTTTTCTTCTCCACAATATTGATTTTCCCTCCTCCGAAGGAGTCCTTTCGGACCAGTTTCCATCCCTTTTTATATCAAAAAACTCGCTGAAAAGATCGGCTTCATCTTTCAATATTTCTTTTACTTCGTCATAGTGCCATACATAAAACTTCCCTTCTTCTCCCTCGCTATCCGCATCCAATGCGGCATAGAATCCCTTCTGTTCGTGCATTAATTCTCGCTGTAAGAAACCGATCGTTTCATCAATAACTTCTTTGTAGCGATTCTCCCCGGTGATTTGATAGCCTTCGCTAATGACTGAAATTAGCAGGGCATTATCATAGAGCATTTTTTCAAAATGGGGCACCAACCATTCGGCATCGGTTGAATAACGTGCAAACCCACCGCCGACCTGGTCGTATATGCCTCCGTCGATCATTTTATCTATGGTTAATAAGGCCTGGTGTAAGGCCCCCTGAGGTCCTTCGCTTTGCCCTGGATGACCTCCCCCGTTAGGGGAGACTTGTGAAGACCCTGATTGAAGTACACGATTTACCCAATGATATCTCAAAAGAAACTGAATTGTGAAGGATTGGGGAAACTTTGGCGCTCTTCCAAAACCGCCCCATTGCTTATCTGCATTTTTCATGATGTTGACATACGCTTCCCCGGTTTTTTCTTTTGTAAAAAAATTAATGTCACCAGGACTTGATATGCCAAATGCATTCGCCTGCGAAAGATGTTCAGTCAGGTTTTCTGCCTGTGCATCGATCTCATGTCTTCGTTGATTAAACGCCTCAGTTACTCCCAGCAAAACTTCTTGCCAGGATGGTCGATTGAATGCCTTTCTCGGCGGGAAATAGGTTCCTCCGTAAAATGGTTTGGCCTCGGGTGTAAGAAAGACGTTTAATGGCCATCCCCCGCTTCCCGTCATTGCCTGAACGGCATCCATGTAAATATGATCAAGATCGGGTCTTTCTTCCCTGTCGATCTTTATATTGACAAAATGTTCATTCATCACGCGTGCCGTTTCTTCATCCTCAAAACTTTCTTTTTCCATTACATGGCACCAGTGACAAGCCGAATAACCAATACTGACCAGGATGGGTTTGTTTTCTTTTTTAGCTAATCCGAGAGCTTCTTCACCCCAGGGAAACCAGTTCACAGGATTGTGTGCATGTTGAAGTAAATAAGGACTTGTCTCTTCAATAAGTTTATTTGTGAATTTATGCATGGACAAATTGTTCGTGAAGTTCGGACTTAAGTAAACAAAAAAGGCACCCGGAAGTGCCTTCAATTATTTTACCAGATTTGAATCTTATTTTTTTCTGCAAGCCACAATATACTGTTCAAGGGCCGCCACCATACTCGGAGTTTGCGGTTGGGGTGCTTTTATTTCCAGTTTTAGACCCGCATCTTCCACAGCACGCATTGTATTACTTCCAAAAGCGCCGATGACCGTACCATTTTGCCTGAACTTTGGCAGGTTGTCAAAAAGGCTTCGTACACCACTTGGGGTAAAAAAGCAAATAACATCATACTCTTTTTTCTCGAGCAAATCCTTTACATCATTGCTTCGCGTTCTATACATAAAGCCCAGAACAAACTCACAATTGTTTGCTTTTAACCAGTTCACGATCTCATTGTCCTGCTGATTCTCGGAACACACATACAAAAACTTCTCGTTGCTCTTGTGCTTGTTGATCACATCAAAGAGGCTTTTGTTGGTACCATCAGCACCATAAAAGACTTTCCTTTTCCTGTAGAGAATAAACTTTTGGAGATAAAGTGCAACAGCTTCTGTAATGCAGAAATATTTTGTGTCCTGTGATACGCTCACTTTTAATTCTTCGCACGTACGAAAAAAATGATCGATAGCATTACGACTTGTAAAGATCACACCGGTGTAATTCTGAATTTCGATCTTTTGTTTGCGGAATTCTTTCCCCGGAATGGCTTCAAGCCTGATGAAAGGGTGAAAGTCGAGTTCAAGACTATATTTCCTTGACAGCTCGTAGTACGGCGATTTATCGCTTTCTGGCCTGGGTTGCGTAATCAAAATCTTTTTCACTTGCTTAGCTGACGTATCAGCTTTCCCGTTTTTTACCATACTGGTTCGGCTAAATTGTCCGCAAAGTTAGTAAGTTCTTTTTAAAAAATGAGCAGTAACAGCTTGTAAATCAGTAATAGTGGTACAACCTCGAAGCTTAAAATATATAAAACGAAATGAAATGAGTTGAGCTTTACCTCTTTACGGATCGCGGCATAGGACAAAATAAATCTGTAAATGAGGAGTAATCCGATCCCGAACCATGATAAATAGATTGCCGAACCGTACAAAGGCTCCGTTGTGAACGCCAGCAGTAATAAAAATGGAAGAAGAAAAATGCCCAGTACTTTATTGATTATGAAAACTATAAAAATGTAGGCATCGGTTGCATTGCTTACATTGAAGACCCAACCGGTTAACTTAAGTCCGAGAAACTTAACCACGTAAATAATGGCAAGAGCTGCGGCACAATAAGCATACTGTAACCAGAAGTTGGACGTAATACTGAGTTGAAAATAGGTAAGTATAAAATTCAGGTAGAGACCCGCAGATAAAACAAAGAATGTATTCAATAATACCGAGGGCAGCGAGGATTGCAGCAGTTGTTCCTGTGTTTGGCGTTGTTTTAGCGTGGTCTTGAAAAATACCCGGAACAGGTCATGGAAATATTTGGCAAAAGCGCGGCGGAGCAGGCCAAAAAGGATCAGCAGCAGGACCAGGTAATAAAAAAGCCACTCCTTGCCAATAAAGGCTTTCTTTTCGCCTTCCTTCAGGTCTGATTTATCTGATCTGGCTTGGTCCTCGAGTTTTCTTTGAATGGAGTCAGCAATATGCTGTTGAGCCAATCTTAATGAATCCTGTATTCGTAGAGAATCTTTTATTTTCAAACTATCGATTTGCACAGGTGGAATTTCCCTTCGTCTTATTGTATCCCTGGTGCGGGGGACAACGGGTCTTGGTCGCAAACTATCTCTTCTTACAGTGTCTTTTGGTAGACTGTCGCGGACAACTCTATTTGTATCTTCCTGTGCAAGGGAGGTAATGGGGCACAAACAAACAATTAATAAAAATAAATAGAGTTTCTTCATTCGACATGCAAAAGTATTAAAGCAACGCTACTAAAAAAACAAAGCACCCGGTTGGGTGCTTTGTTTGGTGAAAAGTTATTTTACTTTGAATAAATATACCCCTCCTCCAGGTGATAAAACAACTCCTGGAAAACTTATCTCATTTAGATATAAATGCTGGTTAG
>JAICPX010000566.1 GCA_025929635.1 Chitinophagaceae bacterium | reverse complement strand
GGCTGACGGATCATATCGAAGGAGACCTGATAGAAGTATACCGAAAGCGGGTAAAAAAGAAACGAAAACGATACGCCGACATCAGATTTGTCATCGATGTGGTACTGCTCTTTAGGCACGGCATTGTCAAGGCACCAAATAGATATCATCCTGTAAACAATACCGCTATGTTCAAAAACTACTTTAAGATCGGATGGAGAAATCTCATCAACCATAAAGGCTATTCTCTTATCAACATTAGCGGGCTCGCTATGGGGATGGCATTCGCGATGGTCATTGGATTGTGGATGCAACGTGAACTCAGCTTTGACAGTTTTCACGTCAATGCCGATCGCCTGGCTTTGGTCCAAAAGAACACCTTCTTTAATAATGAAAAGAACACACAGGAATCGACACCGTATCCTTTATGCGATGAATTGAAGAATAATTATCCTGAAGTAAAAAGAGCGGCCAAGGTAAGCTTTCAGAATGATTTTGGTCTTCTAGCTGCAGATAACACCATCAATAAAACTGGCCGGTTTGTCGACCCTGACTTCTTAGAAATGTTTTCGTTTCCACTGGTAAAGGGAAATATCAAAACTGCTTTACAAGATCCAAATTCTATTGTACTAACGGAGTCACTGGCCGCAGCACTATTTGCTGACACGGACCCAATGGGCAAAACAGTAAAAGTTGACAACCGATTTGATTTACAAGTTACCGGAATAACAAAAGATGTACCTCAAAACTCCACATTACAATTCGACTTTCTGGCGCCTTATGAGTTTGATGCAAAGAACTCCCCGTTCAAAAATAATAACAGAACGAATTGGGGCAATAATTTTTTACTGACGATGGTAGAGTTGAAGGAAGGCATATCAATGGAAGAATTCTCGGAAAAGATAAGAACACTAAACATGGATAAGGACAATTCCATAAAAGACGTTACGCTGTTCTTACACCCTTTGAAGAAATGGCACCTATTTAATGACTATAAGAACTGGGTAAATGTAGGTGGTAGAATAGAATATGTAAAACTCTTCGGCGTTGTTGGAATTTTTGTATTACTTATTGCCTGTATTAATTTTATGAACCTGAGTACCGCACGTTCGCAGAAACGCGCGCGGGAAGTAGGTATTCGGAAAACGATGGGGTCGCAGCGCGCACAACTCGTTGTTCAGTTTTTAAGCGAGTCAATGCTCACAGCGTTTCTGGCTTTTCTATTGGCGGTGTGCCTGATGACAGCAGCCTTGCCCTATTTGAAAGACATAGGCTTTGAGGATATCAGGTTGAGCCTCAACAATTCCTTCCTGCTGATATCTGGGTTGATCACCTGCATCGTCACAGGTTTGATTGCGGGTAGTTATCCAGCTTTATATCTCTCATCATTTTTACCGGTAAAAGTCCTGAAGGGAGTATTCAGACAGGGAAAAAGCCCCATTACTTTCAGAAGAGTTTTGGTCGTTTCGCAGTTTACGATATCCATTGGGTTAATCATCAGTACCATTGTTGTATTTCAGCAGATCGACCATGCAAAAAATAGATCTATCGGATACAATCCTGATAATCTTATTTCGATTAGAGCTACCAGGGACCTCTATTTGAACTTTGCTCCTTTGAAACGGGAGCTGTTGAATTCTGGCTACTTCGAAGCAGTAGCAACAGCTTCCAGCCCGATTACTGCGGTTTACAATATATGGAGTGACTTTTCATGGGACGGGAAGCATCCTGATTCGCAGATCGCAATTGAAGCATTGATGACAGAATGGGACTTCGAAAAAGTTGCAGCATTGAAATTTAAAATGGGCCGGCCTTTTTCCATAAAATTTGCCAGTGATTCGAATGCTGTGATCCTAAATGAATCTGCGCTGAAGGTCATCGGTTATGAAGATCCAATCGGCAAGACAATGAAATCTGGTGGAAGGGTGGTCACTATCGTTGGTGTCATTGAGGATATGGTAATGCGTGATCCTTTTAAGCCCGTCTCTCCTGGCGTAATTCTATTCAATGCTGAAGCTGTAAATAGTATTTTAATAAGAGTCAAAGACGATGCTGATTTGAAAGAGGCGCTCGCAACCATGCAGCCCATCTTTGATAAACATAATCCGGCACAACCCTTTGAGTATAGCTTTACCTATGATGATTTCAACAAAAAGTTCGCCCTTGAAAATCAGGTAGCCAAAGTATCTGGAATATTTTCTGTACTCGCAATTCTCATCAGTTTTCTAGGGCTCTTTGGAATGGCTTCCTTTATAGCCGAGCAGCGGGTAAAAGAAATCGGCATTCGAAAAGTTTTAGGAGCTTCGATAGCAAATCTATGGCGATTGCTTTCAAAAGATTTTTTTGTGCTGGTTCTCATATCCTGTTTCATCTCGGCACCAATTGCATATTTTTCCATGCAGAATTGGTTGATGAAATACGAATATCGTACCGAATTATCCTGCTGGATCTTTGCTGTGGTCGGCGCAGGGGCAGTGGTTACCACGCTAGCAACGGTAAGCTATCATGCATTAAAAGCATCAATTGCAAATCCCGTTGATAGTTTACGGTCTGAATAGCTTCCAAATGAAAATGCAAGAAGTAAAGCATTATCCGCCAAAACTCTTTCTTCGGTTCTTTCGATGGTATTGTCACCCGCGGCTGGCGGATCATATCGAAGGAGACCTGATAGAAGTATACCGGAAGCGGGTACAAAAGAATGGAAAACTAAAAGCAGATATCCGGTTTGCTGTCGATGTATTATTGCTTTTCAGACCGGGGATTATCAGGCCTGCGGAAGGATATAAAAATTTTAACAACTACGGTATGTATAAAAGCTATTTGAAGATAGGGTGGAG
>JAICPX010000481.1 GCA_025929635.1 Chitinophagaceae bacterium | reverse complement strand
GTATTTTCTGAACTGGTCCTGATACTGTTTATCCGGCCAATTGTTGCGTAGTCCCTGTTATTATCCGATCGTTGAATTTCATAAAGGTTACCTGTAGTTTCCTGTAGTCCCGTCCATTTTAATAAATTAGTAGAAGCTGTTTTTACACCAGTGAAGTCTGCAATTGTAGTCGCCAGGATATTTCCATTAATCACGTTGATCTCATACTTGCAGTTGGCCCCTGAAAAACCGTCAATCGCCACAAAAACTTCTGTACCCGCAGCCAATGAAACAGTGGTTGCTGTTACAAAGCTGCCGGACCCGGTAAAGCAATTGACCGGTGATAAAGCCAAACAAGTGCCGGTAAAAAATCCAATTTGAAAACCATTGTTGTTGTTAGTAGCACCGTTATCACAACTGATATTATTAATGTTTACGATACTGATCCCGTCTGTGGCTACTGCATATTTATAAAAAGCTGTATTTTCCAATGTGGATGCACAAAGATCACCCGGGTTAACACCAGTGCCCGGCGAGTTACAGGCGTTATTATCAGTAATTGGCGTTGAGCCGATGCCGGTTGCGCCACTGCAGGTATTATTTAACGGGTTGTAATATTTGGCGTTTATTGCAATATTTCCTGAGGTCGTAGTTTTAATTCGCAACTTGTACGTGGTGTTGGCCTGTATGACGAATGCCTGGTTGAATGACCATAACCCTGTCCCGTCATCAAAACACATACTGTTGGAACTATACAAAGTACCGCATGAATTTGTATATGATAAGATCTCGCAAGGCTGGGCAGTAGGTGCTGTTATCTCAATCAAAACTTTGTCTGCGCTACTGTTGGTAGTAAATGAAAAGTAGGTAACATTCGAACTGCCTGAATATCCTGTGCAAATAATCGAAGTACCCGTTGAAGAAGATGTTGCATAATTCCTGGTTACGCCGTCCATTGTCAGGGGGATGGCATTTGCACAGTCGGCGCCGGTTGGCTGCGCATACAACGATAGAAAAGAAGTTAAAAAAATAACTATAATACTCACTCTTTTCATAGGACCTGGATTAGAAAAACGATCAATCTCGCTTATAAAATTATATAGTAAAACACCGAACTGAAAGTGATTCCCATGTTTAGTTACAAGATTTATTAAAAGTACTCGACCAACAGGTAAAACTACCTGTCAGATTTCCACGGTAAATATTGGCTTTTTGAATCTGGTTCTTACGCCTCAGACTTAACAGCAAATCCTCAAAAATTTAAAAACCACGTTAACGATACATTGCTGCGGGGAAAATTTTTGAATGTGTCCTTAGTAGTCGCTACCCGCTGGCGCTCCTGACACCTTATTCTATTTTCACTTTCAAAATCATTTCACAGGTTAGGAACGGGAAATCGTATACTACCGGTATCTTCATGATTATTTTTTTGAATTTTGTTTACGGTAATTAAGTAATTAAATTATCCCTGTTAAGAAGAAATAATTAGACGGACATGGCCAAGAAAAAGAAACCTGGAAAGAATATTCAAATAAAGAAATTAAAAGAAATCACAAGTCCTGCTCCGCGGTGGCATTTACCATTTATTTTGATACTCACCACACTTGTCTACCTGCCGGTCCTGAATGCGGGATTTGTAAACTGGGATGACCCTGATTATATCTACAATAATAATGTCATTAAGGACCCATGGAGGTTTACTGATTTTTTCACCGAGCAAATCCAGGGAAATTTTCACCCCCTTACCATGATCAGCCTGGCATTGAACTACGCAGTCTCTGGTTACGATGCATGGTCATATCATTTGCTCAACCTGGTCCTCCACCTTGTCAATTGTTTTCTCGTTTATAGATTTGTATTGCTGTTAAGCCGCAACAACAACCTGATCGCATTCGTCACCGCATCGTTATTTGCCATCCATCCTATGCATGTCGAATCCGTAGCCTGGGTGTCGGAACGGAAAGATGTTTTATATACAGTTTTTTTTATCGCGGGTCACATCGCCTTTACAAAATATATTGATACCGGCAACAGGAGACAATATTGGATGAGCTTTCTCTTCCTGGTATTGTCGCTTTTATCAAAACCCGCGGCGGTCATTTTCCCTGTTTCACTTTTTTGTATCGATATTTTGCGTGGGCGGTCTTTTTCTTTTAGACTTATTAGCGAGAAAGCCCTATTTTTCATTCCTGCTGTAGTGATGGGACTTCTTACAATAAATGCACAGAAAGAAGCGGGTGCCACGGGTGAAGAATATTTTAGTTTCGCCAGTAATGTTCTTTTTGGATTCTATGGCATCATGATGTATTTCTTCAAACTTGTTTTGCCGATAGGTCAATCTGCTTTTTATCCTTTTCCGCCGCTGAATGAAAAACTACCGGCTATTTATTATGTTGCGCCGCTATTCACAATATTGCTTGTCCTGATCACATACTTTGCGTGGAAAAAACACAAGGCTGTAGTTTTTGGTATCAGCTTTTATCTTATTAATCTTTTGCTCGTGTTGCAGATCTTTTCTGTTGGAAGTGCTGTGATTGCGGAAAGATATACTTATGTTCCATACATTGGTATTTTTTACATTGCCGGTTATTTACTGAGCATGCTGGTAAAAAAAAATATTCAAAGAGGCTACCAGGTTGCTATTGGCCTGGGTCTTATTTTTTCAGTAGTAGCATTTTTACAGGTACAAACCTGGAAGGACGGCGCGGCACTTTGGGATAATGTTATTAAGCATCAGCCCAGCTCAAGAGCTTATAATTCGCGGGGCAATTTATTCCGGGAAGAAAAACAATATGATAAGGCAAGGGACTATTATACCAAAGCCACACAGTTAAACAGAGCCGATCACGAGTCTTTTAACAACCGCGCCAATATTTATATGGACTTAAACAAGTTCGATTCTGCCTACATTGATTACAAAAGTGCCCTTGCCATAAAACCTGATTATACTGTAACCTATGATAACCTGGGAGCAATGTTTGTAAAAATGAATCTGCTTGACTCGGCACTTTTCTACCTTAATAAGGCAATACAATTAGATCCTGATTATAAACCGGCGTACAATAACAGGGCAGTTTGTTTTATTAATATGCAACGTTTCGAAGAGTCAATTAAGGATTGGGAGATCTTACTACGTTTTGAACCTATGAATCCCGATATCATGAATTCAATTGGCCTATGTTACCGGATGCTGGGAAAAAACAGTGAAGCATTGAGCTATATCGACAAGGCTATAAGCATACATACTAAAGGCCCTTTCCTATTGAACAGGTCGTTTACTTATTTCAATCTGAAAAACATGGATATGGCCCGTCGTGATGCCATTGAAGCAAGAAAAAATGGAGTTCAACTGGATGCAGCTTATGCATCATCATTGGGTATTCAGTAAACCCATTTTTTGCATCAGTGGTAGTTCACTGAGTTAACTTTTCCTTCTAAAAAATGTTTCCGCTGCAAATTCAATTTCAGGTAATGTTTTACTTGTATTGCGAGATCGCCAGGTTTTACCTGCAAAAAGTGAAAGAAATTTGACCTGCATTATTTGGATTTTTGGCGGGTAAAAATTCAGACAATGCGGGAACGTATTTATTTAAGAATTATTTTGTGAATTCCTTTTTAGCGAAATAGAGCTGATCGGTGTGGCAACAAATGAATGAAT
>JAICPX010000508.1 GCA_025929635.1 Chitinophagaceae bacterium | reverse complement strand
GTCGATACTCATATAAACGATCATCCTTCTTTTTACGGTTTCATCTCTTTCTTTACTGAACAACGTACTGTCAATTCCCGAAAAAGGCTTGCTTGCCGCGTTGTTCACAACAACAGGGTTTGAAGCCGATGAATCGCGGTCATATTCTTCCCTGGTTATTGTTACCGAACTGTCATTGTCATCATTGCATGAAAACAGAGCCAATGCGGTAAACGTATATAGTATTTTTCTCATGGTGCGCTATTTTAATAATGATGAGGCGATCAACATCTGCCGTTGCCGTTGAAATTTTCCATACGTATCCATCAACGAACTATAATTTGTCATCAGAACCACGATCGCCTGGGGAGGCGGGCCGGGCTTATCATCTTTAATATACTCCTCCAATTTTGCAAATCCCTCTTTCAAACTCCGGAATGCCTGGACGGCAGCAGTGGCCAACGCATTCAATTCATTGATCTGCGAAAGCCAGCCGGAATAGATCGGGGAATATTCCCGGTAATAGTTGTAAGGATTATTTCCCTGCCGTTCATATGCTCTTATATTCTCCAGGAAATTTGCATAATTATTATCCAGGTAATCAGGAAGGTTCGCCAATTCACTTTTTAACTTAAGTGAATCAAGCAAAATAAAATCTTCGCAAATGTTCTCAAACGGTACCCGCGCAGTTTCAATGGCATTACGTAAATACTTTTTTTGTAATTGACTGATGCGCAACTGGCCGATCTCATTGATGATGGATGATGTAAGATTTCCAACGGACGGCGGTATTTTGGTAACGGCAACCTGGTTGTATTTCTGAATTAATCCTGTGAAACCGGCCTGCCAGGCGTCTTTGCTCTTGCTAAACTCTTTTAGGTAAGAATCATCCAGTAGACATAATACCAATGACGCATATTTCTCTACGATCTGGTATGACGTGGAATAGGCGTCAGCGATTTCTATAAATTTTAATTTCTCTTCATAATCCTGTTTAAGGAACTGGATACTTTCTTTGGCTGAATCATTGGTAGCAAGAATAGCATTTAGTTGAAGCGTTTGCGATTCCGATTTCAATTGGTAGATCCGGAAATAAATATCAGACGGTATCCTGGAAATGTCTTTGGTTGCGATCGCAAAGCTCCTGGCGGTGTTTGTTTGTGTTTTTGTAAGACCGCTGCAGGAGCAGATCAAACTACAGATGACGATGGTGGTTAAGAGGCGGGCGGCATTCTTCATTCCCTAATTTACAAAAGCTTTGAAATGATTGGCAAAAAAGATGGGGTTTTTGCTGAGAGCCGAACGCCTCACCCAGATCTTTGTGATGGTCACTCAAAAAATGTTGTTCACCCATTCCTACCAAGACCACCAACTGAGACTTAAACCGGCAGGCAGGTTTTGTTATGAGAAAATGTTTTTTCGTCGTCATTATTCTTTCAACAGTTCAGATAGCCTTTGGTCAGACTACAAGAGAAAATCGGTACATGCGGAAAAAAGATAGTCCTGTGGCCATCTTGTCTTCCTTATATGACAGTGCCACGTTGAACAATGATTAATTTCTTTTACCAGCTAAATCCGGGGAATACAAAATAAAAGATTGTCCAAAGACCGAATTCATTCATCATATACAGCATATAGGGTCCTTCAATGTGAATGATTTCACCACTTTCAATTTCCGCATCATAGCTAAACTCGCCTTCGGCATGGCCAATACCCCTGCTTTCTTTTTCATCCCAGTCAAACCTAATATCACTTTCTTTGAATCTGATGTTGGTAAATCGTTTGTAGCTCGCCAGGCAATTGTTCAGTCGGGTCAACACGTCTTCCCTCGAGTGAATTTTTCCTTCCGGCGTCACAAACTGGTAGGCAAGTTCCGAACTGTATTCATTAAATCCTTTCTCAAACCAGTCATCTAAAAACTGTTGAGCAGCATTCGCGATATCAAGAGAATGATTGGGGTGGAATTCTTCATAAATAAAATGGCGCATAAAACCCGGGACATTGATCTCCCTTATCTTCTCATGAAATAATTCATCAGTGATAAATTTATAAATTACAGCATGCTCATATTGTCCCTGCACATCAAGCACAATATTTTTTGAATGCATCAGCTCCAGTAATCTTCCTGTTGCTGATTCGATTTCCTGGGGTGTCAACTCACTTAATTCCTGGAAGGACGGCTTGCCTATACATTCATAAATGGTTACCTCTTCCGCCTTATCAAAAGAGTCCTCAAAAAGCTGAATATTCTTTAAGAACTCAGCCTCCACTTCGGGTGGCAGGTCTGGAGCACTTTCACTAAAGTATGCACCACGTTCGGCCTGCATTTTTATTTTCAGGAGCTCATTCTCAATGCGCAGGTCTTGCCCGGGGTCGTCATTGAAACTTTGTTGGCCGGCATTATCATTATCCCTCATCATAATAAATTTTTAGAAAGATAAAGCATCGATTGACCCCTCTCCAAGGTTAAAATACAAGATCGACGCCATAAAACACCACCGGGGGCAATGCAAAACTTGCCTGACGCCATTAAAGAGCTAATTCATCCTGCTGATAAATTCCCTTATATTATAATATATATCGCTTCCAATTCTTCGGATTTGCTCCATACTGATGCGGTACTTCCTGGTTGGTTTCAGCACCATCCCGCTCACTTCACGCCAATCTATTGAATGATGAAAAGAATAATTAAACCAGCACTCATACTTACCGTCGAGACGCACCATTGCCAGGCCACTACAATTGATCATCGGGTCATCTTTCGCCGGCACTTCCGTAAACCCGATATACATATACCAGTCGTCTTTATCATGAGCGCCATTCAACCGTCTGACAAGAAAATCTTCCATAACTTTTGATCAACAATTATGATTCCTAAAAATTGAGAGTTGGCACAATCTTTTTAGTGTTTTAATTACCGGGTCAACAGATGGAGGTGGAATCAACGATGAAGAAAGCACCCCGGTGATACGAAGGGGACGTTTCGGGGAACAAACTCCACTTTGAGTGGACAAGTCAGAAAAACTATTGTGAATAAAGCCAGGTTATTTAACAATAAAATTTTTTTATGAAACAACTAAATGTGCCGGACGAAGTAAAAGTAAATATTGATTTTACGGACGATAATATTCCCGATTCGGTAAAAACATTCCAGCCTGTACTATTTAAGGATGGAAACACATTCTGTTGTGTCCTCGGACCCGATGAACGGGATGGAGTTTACGGTTGTGGTGAAACGCCTCTTGCCGCTTTAAAAGATTGGGATAAAAAACTTCAACAACGTAAAAAAGTAAATGACAAAAACGATGAAGTGTCACTATACATTCATCGGGTGATGAACCCGGATGATGACGCGATTTAAGATAATACGACGAATCTTAAAGTTACCCGCTCTAATTATTATCTCACCGGTCATTGAACACAAGCCGATTCAG
>JAICPX010000540.1 GCA_025929635.1 Chitinophagaceae bacterium | reverse complement strand
AGACGGGATTGACAATAACTGTAATGGACTGATTGATGAAAACTGCACCGGAAACCCTCCCAATCTTAATTTTCCGAAAATAATGATCGTAAAAGAAGGAAATAGCGGAACGACGCAACTTGATATAGTAATAAAACTTACCGGGGCGCCTGTTTCTGTCCCCGTACTATTTAATTACAATACAATTGATGAAACTACAACTGCCGGTTTGGATTATTTGATTGCCAACGGTTCCGCCACCATTCCCGCTGGACAAACTTTTGTCAATATTCCATTGTCTATAACAGGTGACCAGTTAAGAGAAGGTAATGAATGGTTCCGTCTGAATCTAAGCAATATCACAAACGCAGAAATAAACGGACCTGCATACGTCCGGATTATGATACAGGACGACGAAAGAGGCCAGCCCAATGTAAAAGCAGGAATGGAGAGTGAGCTATCCGCAGATAAAAACGATCTTTTACCGAAGATCCCGAATGTTGCAAGAAGAAATAGTACATGGCAATTGCCTGCATTTATCACAAGTGAGAATAATCTTATCGTATTTAACCAGCAGGGCAAGATAATATTCCGGGAAAATAATTACAGGAATAGCGTTTCATTACCTAACGTTTCAAGCGGCATTTACTTCTATCAAATTGTTTATAGAAATGAAAAAGGTGAAATGATAAGACGAACAGGAAAATTATTGATCACAGAGTAAAATGAAAGCTCCGGAATTTTCCGGAGCTTTATTATTTCTTCTTGGCCGCTTTCGTAAAACTATACCCCATCGTCAACCGGTAATTCTTAGTTTGTGTTGTACTGAATGAATGGGCGGTGAAATTTTTACCGTAGGTGTATGTATTAGTTTTTTGGTTTCTGAATGGATCAATGAAATTCATGGTAACAATAAATTTCTTTTTGAAGAATTTCTTTTGAATTCCGGCATTCATGCTCAGGTTCCAATTGACAGACCCTTGTGGATTCGCAAACCGGTTGGATGTAAAGTTACCTGTGAATACCCAGGTATCTTTTATAGAATAATTTCCATTGAGCGTTGTTGTAAAGGAACCACCATCACGATACCTGCGAAAGGTCTTATCATAATCACTGTACTTATTGTAGGTGTAGCTGGCACTCCAGTTTAGCCGGAGTTTTTTGTTTAGCGTAATCCCATTCCATGTACTTATTTCATATTCGCTGCGATGACTGATATTTTCCCATGTTACCTGGGTTTTGCCATCATCCAATAAGGTTCTTATTGAAGAAAAAATGTCCTCTACTTTATTATAACCTATTCCAAGGTTGAGAAAATATTTAGGCTTTGTTCTGCCAAGTACAAGATCAAAATTGTGCGCAATCGATGGGTTCAACTGGTAATTACCAAAACGAACATTGTAAGGATCAGAAAAATCGATCGTGGGGTTAAGCTCATTAATGCCCGGCCGGCGGATCGTTTTACGATACGATAAGGTCGCGTGTAATTTATCATTCCAATTCTTATTGATATTTGCAAACGGTAAGAATTTCCAATAACAATTTTCTACTTCCCTTCCTTCTTTTAACAGGTCAAAATTTATCCTCGTTTGTTCGGCAGCGACACCCGCAGTTACGCTGAATCTTTCGCCCAGTATTTGTCTTAAAGAACCCCGCAGGTTCGTAATCTCCTGGTGAAATTTAAAATGATTGCTCAGCAATTCCAACGGGACAAAAACCTTCTCAGGCTTCTTTAAGTAAGATGCATCGACATCAATATTGTTATTGTTCCGATTGTACGCCCCGCCAACCGATAAATAAGTTTTCTTCTCGATCAGCGGCTTGTCATAGCTGATACGAATATGATACCCGTTATTCCTGCTGCTATTGATCTGTTCCTGTGTTGAATCCGCCCCATTCGGTGTATGATCCGGATTAAAATACTGCTGGTAATAATTCCGGTCGCTTTTATTTAAAGAAAAATTCGCGCCGGTTATGACCCTGAACTGTTCTCCTGCTTTTTTACCTTTTTTTGTATAGGTGAAATTAAACCCCTGGTTATGATTATCGCCTTCACTATGAATTGTTCTTTCACTCAACTTATAAATTTCATAGAAGCGATTCAGGTTGGTGTATTCTGTTGTGTTCCGGTTATTTGAATTATTTTCATTGTAGCTCGCTTCAAAATTCAATAAATGATACTTTGAAATATCATAATCAATATTCATTCTTACATGCGGACGAATGCCTTTATTAAGGAAATTATTCTCGGTATTAAAAAAATTAGTGGAATCCGCGTAAGTATTTGTTCTTTCAGAAAAGCCAGATCCATGAAACCGGTTGAAGCCGGCACCAGCCGTTACATTAATGGCAAATTTATTCTTGCGGTAATTAAAGTTGCCATTGAAATTCCCTTCACCCCTTGTACCAGTTGAAAAACTTATTCTGCCTCCCATTCCTACCCTTCCTCTTCGTGTCGTAATATTGATGATGCCGCCCTGCTCATTTGCATATTGCGGTGGAGGATTTGTCATCACTTCAATTTTTTCAATAGAGCTTCCGGGTAACGATTCGAGCATGTCCTGCAACTGCTGAAGATTCAATTCGACCGGCTTATCATCGATCAAAATTTTTGGTTCTTTCCCTCTTACTAATATTTTACCATTTGGATCTTTTGTAACAAGCGGAACATTACTGAGCAATTCACTTGCATTGCTACCCGCCGCTATTGCCGACTCACTCGCATTAAAAGTTATATTGCCATCTTTTGATTCTATCAAAGGCTTTTCTGCATAAACTATAACCAACTCAAGCACTTTGGCGCTCGTTGAAAGTTTAATGTCGGCAAGATTAAAATCAAATCGTTCCGCCCGTACGTTTATACTATCAATTCTAATGGACGAATATCCGACACCAGAAATACTAAGACTATAATACCCGAATGGCAAGTCGGTGAATGAAAACTCACCAAGCTCATCGGTCAATTTTGTAGCGCTGTAGTTGACACCCGCTGAGATCAGCTGAACCGAAGCCCCCGGGATAGCTTTCCGACTTGCAGAATCCATGAGGTTGCCGGCGATGATACCAGTGTCATTCTTTTT
>JAICPX010000307.1 GCA_025929635.1 Chitinophagaceae bacterium | reverse complement strand
TTAATTGAGCCGTTGATGGATGTTGCAATCAATTCTTTTTTTGCAGAATCGGGCTTAAAAACTCCTGCATCCTGTGAAAAAAAAGTGAGGGTGGTAAGAATAAAGAAAGTTGTAAATGCCAGTTTTATCATGTAGGTCATCATAAGCCGTGAAAAATAGTAAAAGTTTATCAGGACATGAGTCCGGATTTATCAACGGTTATTTGAAATTCTCCGGCGGAAAAAAGGATAATTCGTCCGTATGTTTAACAGCGTTCTTTAAAAATCAGAAATCAATATCATTAAAACGAATCGATCATTATGCTCATCATGGAAACTACTGCAAGAACAAACACGAGGCTTTAAAAAATTAACCCAGGACACGACATTTGGTGATTTCTTTACTTATCACATGCCTGATAAGGAGACAATCGTTTTAAGAGGAAAAACAAGAAATGATTCTTTATTTATTGTGCTGTAAAAAGGAAACGACATATCATGTTGGCGGAAAAGCAATTTCACTGGCTTAGTGAATCAAACAGGTAGATCGGGTTTTTATAAAAGCAATCGTTATCTTACAGTAAATATTCATTTATGGCCAACCCGCATCATAGAAAAAAGCATAAGGAACATTTAAGACAGTTTCAACAAAGAACTGCCGCCCAAACTGGTGAGTCAAAAGAAAAGGCAAGTGCAAGTACGGTATTTGCGGTTACCGGTGCAGTTGTAGGTATTGCTGTATTATATTTTGCTACGCAGGGAAATTTTATCTGGGCAATCGGCGGCGGTGTAATTGGAGGACTTATCGGGTATTTGATCGGTAAAGGTGTGGACAAAGCTCCTAAGAAATAATCGCATTATTCCTGGTATAAAATGGTGCAACTGTACGGGTTCATCAAAAACTCGTCCTCCAATGTCTTAGGGACTTTTGCAAACACATTATTCTCGATAGCAATCTTCCATTTTCCGATTGGCAAAAAATGCGCCCGTTTTGTACTATGGCCATTAAGATATACCAGAATGGTTTTCCATTTATCATTTACTTTCTCTCCCTTGATCTTATAAGCAACGATTCCTTTTTGTTTATCTTCTGACGTTTGTATGTTTTCAGAGATCACTGTGTTTTGCTGGTTAAATAAGAATTGAATATTTTCTGCAATTTGTTTTGCATTCGTCATTCGAAACGCCGGATGCTCTTTTCTCAATTTGATCAACGCTTTGACATACTCAAATATTTCTTTATTCTTTGTTTTTAAACTCCAATCCATTGCATTAATACTATCCGCCGATTCAAAACTATTCTCCACTCCTTTCTTGGTTCTTAAAAATTCAGTGCCCGCATGTAAAAATGAAATCCCTTGCGATGTCAACACAATTGACATTGCAAGTTTGTCCATTTCTTGTCGGTCTGCTTCTGTAACATTTTTTGCTGATATGGCCAATTTATCCCAAAGCACGTGGTTGTCATGGCATTCACAATAAGTGATCGTATTCCATGGCTGCGCGGAATAAGCAGCCTTAGAATAATTCACTTCTGAATAATCAACCTGCGGATGCCGGCACGAAGCCACAATCCCAAACCTGATACTCTCTTCCATTCCAGGCTTGCCACTGGCAAAGCCTTTGTCTTCATGCTCAAATACACTTCCTTTTATTCCATCCCTGATATCATCACTGAATACCGCAATACGATCCAATTTGTACGCATATTTTTTTAATGCTCTCAATGAATCCGGCAATGGAGAGGAACCGGCTGTCCATCCTTCCCCATATAACAAAATATCAGGCTTTATTTTATGCAGCTCTCTTGAGATCAGGTTCATTGTTTCTATATCATGAACACCCATCAGGTCAAACCGGAAACCATCGATATGATATTCTTTTACCCAATACAAAACTGATTCAAGCATGAACTTCCGCATCATATAACGTTCACTCGCTGTTTCATTACCACAGGCTGTCGCATTCGAGAATTTTCCATCTTTTGTTTGCCTGTAATAATACCCCGGCACCAGTTGATTGAAATATGAATCTTCAGTCAACCTTGTGTGATTATAAACCACATCCATTACTACCCGTAGTCCATTTTTATGCAATGCCTGCACCATCTGTTTGAATTCTTTTATTCTCGTCACTCCGTCATAAGGATTGGTTGAGAAAGACCCATCAGGTACATTATAATTCAAAGGATCATAACCCCAATTGTATTGAGGTGTATCCAGCTTATTTTCATCAATAGAATAAAAATCAAAAACAGGTAATAAATGAACATGAGTGATCCCCAAATCTTTTATATGATCAAGCCCTGTTGACAGCCCCCCGGCATTTTTGGTCCCTGTTTCAGTTAATCCTAAATATTTCCCTTTGTTTTTTATTCCCGAGTTCTCAGCAATGCTTGCATCACGGACATGCAATTCATAAATGATCGCATCCGTTTTGTTTTTAAAAGCCGGGCTTTTATCATTTTGCCAACCGACGGGATTTGTTTCTTTCAGGTCAACTACCACTGCTCTTTTACCATTTACTCCAACAGCTTTTGCATATGGGTCGGGAACTTCGTTTAGCCATTTACCATTTATCTGAACCCTGAACACATAGAATTTTCCTTTAAGATCACCTCGAACTTGTGAAAACCACACGCCGTCAACCGCTTTCTTCATTTCAACAGTTGATTCGGCAACACCATCCATTCCTTCTTTGTAAAGAATTAACTGTGCCTTCTCTGCAGTCGGTGCCCAGATTCGAAAACTTGATTGAGTCTTTGAGTAGGTAAGTCCAAGATCATTGCCCTTATAACCAGGATAACTGTCATAGATGGTTTTCTGTGATGTTGCTGAAAATGTATAAAGCAGCCAGCTAATGATCATAATAGTTTTTCCCATTGGATCAAGTCTAAATTTAATGAACGAAAATATCTTCTACTAACGAATGTGAGGATAATTTTTATAAAAAACATGCGATGTGATATTTTATCGTGTAAATTGATGCCGAAATTAAAAACGAATGCAATCATGGGTGATTTCCAGATCAAAAAACAACCAAAAGACTATGATGTAGTAATTGTCGGGTCAGGCGCGGGTGGTGGAATGGCGGCCTATGTATTAGCTACAAAGGGATTAAGCGTATGCCTGCTCGAAGCGGGTTACATGTACGATCCTCAGAAAAATGTCACCCAACTAAAGAACCCGTGGGAAAGTCCCCGCCGGGGAGCTTCTACAAAATTTCGTCCCTTTGGAGATTTCGATGCCAGCTATTACGGTTGGGAAATTGACGGGGAACCGTATACAAAAGCAGCGGGTACCGATTGGCTCTGGTGGCGGGCAAGAATGCTGGGAGGCAGAACAAACCACTGGGGAAGAATCTCGCTTCGTTTTGGACCAAAAGATTTTAAAAGAAAAAGTATAGATGGGCTTGGCGATGACTGGCCGATCAGTTATGAAGAGATCAAACCATACTATGATCGTATCGATGAGTTGATCGGGATATTTGGAACAAATGAAGGATTAGAAAATGATCCCGATGGAATTTTCCTGCCCCCTCCAAAGCCTCGCTTGCATGAACTTTTTATCAAACGTGCAGCCGAGCAGGCAAAAGTGAAAGTGATCCCTTCACGTCTTTCCATTATGACGAAAAAGATAAAGAGCACAACTGATGATCGATATCCGTGTTTCTTTTGCGGGCAATGTAATCGCAACTGTAGTATTGCTAAAGCAGATTTTTCATCAACCAATGTATTGATCTATCCTGCATTAAAAACCGGAAAGGTAGATGTATTTGCAAATGCGATGGCAAGGGAAGTGCTGACAAACAAAGAAGGCCTGGCCACTGGTGTTTCTTACATCAACAAGGAAGACATGACCGAATACCAGGTGAATGGCAAAGTTGTCATCGTTGCTGCCGGTGCCTGTGAATCGTCAAGACTTTTGCTGAATTCAAAATCTGCAAGACATCAGAATGGTCTTGCCAATTCAAGTGGCGTTGTTGGAAAATACCTGCATGATTCAACCGGTGCTGCAATGGGCGGTTACCTGCCAACACTGTTTGGAAGAAAAAGATATAATGAAGACGGTGTGGGTGGTCTACATGTGTATTCGCCATGGTGGCTTGACAATAAGAAATTAGATTTTCCGCGTGGTTATCATATCGAATATTGGGGTGGCATGGGTCAGCCGGCTTATGGTTTTATGGGCGGTATCGAACATTTCAATGGTCGCTATGCTGTCAGTGGTGTAGAGAAAAAACCAGGTGGTTATGGTAAATCATTAAAAGAGGATTACCGCTATTTCTATGGCTCAAGTGTTGGCATGGCCGGTCGTGGCGAAGCAATTCCGAGAGCAGATAATTATTGCGAGATCGATCCGAATGTCGTGGATAAATATGGTATCCCTGTTTTAAAGTTCAATGTGAAATGGAGCGATTATGAGGTAAAGCAGGCTAAACACATGAAGGAAACTTTTATGGAGATCATGCACAACATGGGTGCCGTTATCACCTGGGGTCATAAAGACAGTGATGCCAATCAGTGGGGATTGAATAAACCTGGGGAGATCATTCACGAAGCGGGCACAGCACGCATGGGAAATGATCCAAAAACATCGGCATTGAACAAATGGAACCAGGCACATGATTGCAAAAATCTTTTTGTGGTTGACGGCGCGGCATTCACATCACAGGCTGATAAAAATATTACGTGGACAATTTTAGCTCTTTCAATGAGGGCAAGTGAATATATCGTTGATGAATTGAAAAAGGGAAATCTTTAGATCAAATCAAAATTCAAAAGTTAAAAATCAAAAGCTGAGAAATGAACCATTCTTTTTGAATTTTTAATTTTGACTATTGAATTAAATAAAAAAATATGGATAGACGAGAATCATTAAAACTAATTGCCACCGGTGCCGTTGCAGTTCCTGTTGTTGTTGCCGGTTGCAATACAGACGACAAAAAAGCAAATGTTGCTGCCGACCCAACGTTTGATCTTGACCGTAACCCGGCAGAGATCGAAAATGAAAAGCGGATACTCGCAATGCCCAGGTTTTTTACCGATCATGAAATGGCAACGATTGCAATACTTTCCGATATCATAATTCCAAAAGACGAAGTAAGTGGTAGTGCCACCGATGCAAAGGTTCCTGACTTTATCGAATTTATTGTAAAAGATATGCCTCACCACCAAACCCCGTTGCGCGGTGGTCTTCGCTGGTTGGATATGCAATGCTTAAGCAGGTTTGGTAAGGCTTTCAAAGATTGTGATAGCAAACAACAATTGGCAGTAGTTGATGATATTGCTTACACGGAGATCCGTTATGAAGAAAATGGAAAAGAAGTAATCAAGGGCCGGGTGAAACCGGGTATGCAACAAGGCGTTTCATTCTTTAATAAAATGCGTGACATGGTGGCAACTGGTTTTTATACTTCGCAGATCGGTGTAAAAGATATAGGGTATCAGGGCAATGTCGCGACAAAATGGAATGGTGTGCCGGATGATGTGTTGAAACAATATGGTCTTGCATATACAGAAAAAGAATTGAAAGAGTGCATCAACTTTGATAATCCAAATGCCAACGCCACTGCAACGCCTACCGCAAGTTCTCCATCCAGTATTTCTAAATAAGAAAAACTATGAAAATGAATAAGAGTTTGATAAGAGCCCCTAAGTCATGAGCCCCCAGATCAAGAGCCCCTAAATCCCCTGAAGGGGACTTTAGAAGCTCGCTATTTCATAATTATTAATTGTTAATTATTAATTTTTAATTTCTACAATATGTCTAATCAATCAAGGAGAAAATTCATAAGAAACAGTACTGTTGCCGGCGCGGGTTTCTTTATCGTACCGCGGCACGTCATTGGTCGAGGTTTTATCGC
>JAICPX010000017.1 GCA_025929635.1 Chitinophagaceae bacterium | reverse complement strand
TTATATACATCCGGTGTTTTGCAAAAGGCCGCCATTCATCATACGCTTTTGCCCAGCTTTCGAAGATCGTTGAGTACTCCGGTCTGCCCTTTGCCCAATTGATAAATGACTCTTCTGTTTTTTTCTTTTGGCTATACACGTCATATTTCAATAATTGCTTTGTTTCACCGTCAAAAAACTTCCAGTAATTGGCGACGATGGCATATTCGGAAGCCAATTGTAATTTGACCTTTTCATCTTTTTTCATTTCTTCCAACATATGTTTCAATCTTACATCACGCAGCTTGACCAGTGTCGGGTTATCGATGTCTGTTTTCAGCTTTACACCATAAGAGGTTTCATAACGATTGGTACTACCGGGAAAACCATAGGTCATTGTATAATCACCATCTTTAAAGCCTTTGAGGGATACCGGCAAAAACCATTTTGGTTTTAATGGAATGTTTTCTGCGCTATACTCAGCCGGTTTTCCATCATTACTCATATAAACACGAAATACTGAAAAATCACCGGTGTGGCGTGGCCATTCCCAGTTGTCGGTATCGCCGCCAAACTTTCCAACACTTTCGGGCGGCGTGCCTACGAAACGAACATCTTTATAACGCTGATAAACAAAAACCAGGAATTGGTTGCCTTTAAACAGGCTGCTTACTCTTGCTTCAATGAACTTGCCAGGATCAGAAAACGTTGAATTCAGGTTAGACAGCACGCGGCTTTGCCTTTGTGTTCTGTCGGCGCCACTCAATCCTTGTAAAGAATCCATCACGATTTGCGTCACATCTTCGATCCTCAAAAGGAATTGAACAGAAATACCAGCGGGGATCTCTTCTCCATAGTTTTTTGCATAAAATCCATCCGTTAAATAGTTATGCTCGACTGTACTTGCAGAGGCGATCACATCATAGCCGCAATGATGATTAGTAAAGATCAATCCACTTGAACTTACGATCACACCGGTACAACCGCTGCCGAAAATGATGATGGCGTCTTTGACCGAAGGCTTATTGATACTGTATAATTGTTCTTTTGTAAGCTTTAATCCTTTTTTTACCATATCGCTATACACCTGCTCACCCAACAGCAATGGTAACCACATGCCTTCATCGGCGACGGACCTGACGAGAAAAGCAATGAAGAATACAAAAGTTAACACAAGCTTTTTCATCTGCATATTTTTTATTTTATTTTTTGCCAGATGCCTGCCTGTCCCAATTGGATGCCTTTGGCATCGGCAGACAGGGAATTTGTCCCGACCCAGCCGGGGCTTATTTCATACTGTACATTTTACAAGGCAAACCTAAGTGAAAAATGATCGCACACAAATGATAACCATCAGAAATCTCATATTTTTACAGTCAAATTATAAATCAAATGATAACCACCACCACGCCCAATATTGAAGGAAAGACCATTGAACAGTATTATGGCGTTGTTTCCGCTGAAGTGATCATTGGCGCCAATTTTTTCAAAGATATACTTGGCGGACTACGTGATTTTTTTGGCGGCCGTAGTGGCACTTATGAAAAAGTGCTTGATGAAGCCAAGCAAAATGCAATGCAGGAATTGATCCAAAAGGCACAGGCACAGGGAGCAAACGCTGTTGTGGGTATCGATCTTGATTTTGAAACGGTAGGTGCTAACGGGAGTATGCTGATGGTCGTTGCCACCGGGACGGCTGTCAGAGTTAACTAATTGGCTATTTGATATTAGATATTTGAGATTTGATATTGAAATTGGAAAAAACCATTCTCTTCGCTTCGCAGCTCATTTATTTGCGTTTATCTTCTCGATCATTTTTTTCAATTCCCTGTTTCTTTTCAACGCTCCATTCATCGCGTTTAGAAGTTTATCGGATATTACCCAGTTCATGGAATAGTTTGGGTTTTCACTTTCATCATACAGATTTATCTTCCTGTACAACGTATCGTTGGGAAAGTTAAATTTCATCAGGTTCATTAGCCTGTTGTCATTTATTAAAGTTTGCGTACCGTAAGCTCCCAACAACGTTTTTACGGGCGCTGCCAGGTCGTTGATAATTGGATTTACTTTTTCTAAAGGCACACCTTCAATCGGGCTGTTAGCAATATGAAGGATATATATTTTTAATTTGTTTTGATATTGCAGATACAGGCTATCGCGCAAAAGAATATTTATCATCTCATTTACTGCGCCTGACCCTGAATTATCAAAATAGGCGCCGTCGACAAAGTAATTAGCTTTATCTTTTATGCCGGCTGAATCTATTCTCCCGGCAGGGCTTACATAGGGGAAGCTGGCGCCAAGAACGACCGCGGTACTTAATTTGATATCTTTCTTTTCATCAAGCAGGTCCAAAAAATCAAGGCGTTGATTGAAACGCGGATCGGAAAAATCAATATTCGAAATAACAGCCGGCAAACCATCCTGCATGCGGGTAGTATTGATACAAAGTATCGGCAACGGGTAAGGTTGTCCTTTTTGTGTGATCAGCTCCGAAAATCTTGTTTTCATGCTATCATACAATAAACTGTTGGGATGAGGTCCTTCTTCAAGCACCCGTGCCAGTGCTGCGCCGCGATCATCAACAAACTGGAAAGGAAAAATATGCCGGAATACATCTGGTCCCAGCATCCGTGCGACGGTGAATGTGAGAAAATCTGTTTTCAAATATTGCTGCACAATGGCAACATCATGGCGAACCGTATCGCTGGTGAGTTTAGCTCTTAATAAATTAAAATAAGCCGCATTGCCAACACTGCCACCCGATGCGCCTGACAGGCAAAAAAGATGTTTATTGAATTGACCATTTGTTTCTTCATTCATTCTTGCCATTACTGAAGCCACCCAGTACCCTGCACGGGAAGCACCCCCGTCTGATAAAACAAATATTAAGGGATATTCTTTCTTATTTGTCGAATCATCCAGTTCTGCCTTGCGAATGTTAACCCAGTTCTCGAAATATTCGTGCAGGGTTTGGCGATTACCATATGCCGCTGCAGTTTTCTTTGTGGTGGTCTGAATATTATGCGGTTCAAATATCAGTCCTACAACGAAAGCAAAAAAGAAAACGATCATGTGAACGTTGATCCTGTAAAGAACAGAAATCAACGTAACGCCATTGCCGAGGATAAGTAAAGTTCCGAATGCAAAAAATATAAAGGACAAAGGCCCGATATAGATAGAGAATCTCACGGAGAAAATCGTTGCGAGATAAAAAACAAAGCCCACGATAAGAACAAATAAAAAAACCCATGTGTAAGTTTTGTCTTCCACGTCAAAAACAAATTTTCTTACCCTCCGGAAAAAATCCTGGCTATCGTAGAGTTCAGGATCTTTATCGGGAAAATTGATGTAAATGGATTTTCTCCTGAACACCAGTAACAAAATAAGCCCTGCCTGGAATGCCATCAGCAAACCCACAAAAAACCAGAAGGATGGAAAGAAAGCCAGGATCAATAAAGCAAGAAATAATATAAAATAAACCGAAACAGACAGCCTGTTCAAATATCTTTTTTTACTTTTTAACGTTGTTAATTTATCAACCGCATCCGCTTTTTTTCTCCAGAATTGGTAAAGCGCGAAATAATAAAAACCGCTGCCTATAAGCAACGCAAAAAAAAGTTTGTCCTGCTGGTCGTTTGGATCCGTCCAGAGTTTGATAAAACCCAGTACAACAATAGTAATGCAGGTGAAAGCAAGGAATCTCG
The DNA here is from genome assembly GCA_025929635.1 of Chitinophagaceae bacterium. Taxonomy (GTDB): domain Bacteria; phylum Bacteroidota; class Bacteroidia; order Chitinophagales; family Chitinophagaceae; genus VBAS01. Next base: position 19,348 of record JAICPX010000017.1, on the reverse strand, counting down.
GCATTTGAATCAAAAAACGTCCCCAGAAACGTTCTTCTTTATCCGGTCTTCTTGAAAGAGAAGCATAAGTGATCTTTCCTATGATGCGGCTTGAATACCAGGTAATATAAACCCAGAATATGGTGGCAATGATGAACCCATAAAAAATACCGGGTTGTTCGATAGTTAATTGCATTACATCTTTTCCTTGTGTCAGGTACCAGCAGGCAAATAAGGCCAGCACTAAAAAGAGCAGCGAGGGGAAAAAAAGCCATACCGCCTTGAATAATACACGTACATAAATAAGGATGTTGTTGAAGATCTCTTTTCGTGGACTGAAGATGTCCTTTAATTCAATATGGTGACGGTAAGGATTGGCTCGCATCAGTTAGTTTTTATAAAGATAATAAGCAGATAAACCCTAATCAATAGCCAGGAGAAAATAAACCATGGAGACACAACGCCAACAGGGTTCACAAAGGCTTTGTGATTCTCCGTTACTTCGTGTTTCTGTGGTTCAATAAAACACGCAGTAATTATTATAATCTTACGATGTTGGCTGATTCAATGTTTTCCATAAAAGATCCTTTAATTCAATCAATCCTTTTTGCGTGAAGGAAGAAATAAAGATATGCGGGATATTGGCTGGCAATTCTTTTTCGATCGCTTTCATCAATTCATCATCCAGCATTTCGCTTTTGCTGATGGCAATGATGAATTGCTTGTGTAATAGTTCCGGGTTGTATTTTTCCAGCTCGTTCAGGAGAACTTCGAATTCCTTTTTATGATCATTGCTGTCAGCAGGTACCATAAAAAGCAAAACAGGATTGCGTTCAATATGACGAAGAAAGCGATGACCCAGGCCTTTTCCTTCTGCAGCGCCTTCGATGATGCCGGGAAGATCGGCAACACAAAAACTTTTTCCATCGCGGTATTCAACGATCCCTAATTGCGGATTGATCGTAGTGAAAGCGTAATCGGCGATCTTTGGTTTTGCTGCGGTGATGACAGACAGCAACGTTGATTTACCTGCGTTTGGAAAACCAACCAACCCAACATCAGCCAGCACTTTTAATTCAAGAATTTTCCAGCCTTCGACACCAGGAAGTCCAGGTTGTGCATATTCAGGAGCCTGGTTTGTGGCGGTGGCAAAATTTGAATTACCTAAACCACCTTTACCGCCTTTCAACCAGATTATTTCCTGGCCATCTTCCATGATCTCGGCTTCTTTTGCGCCTGTCTCCTCATCTTTTACAATTGTACCGAGCGGCACTTCGATATAAATATCTTTTCCGTCACGTCCACTCATTTTGTTTTTCATTCCGCCTTCTCCATTTTCCGCCAGGACATTTTTGAAGTAGCGAAGATGAAGCAGTGTCCAGAGGTTGCGGTTGCCTTTTAAAATGATATGACCACCACGACCGCCATTACCACCATCAGGTCCTGCAAGCGGGTTAAATTTTGTGCGGGCAAAATGTTTACTGCCCGCACCGCCATGCCCGCTTCTGCAAAAGATCCTTATCTGGTCAACGAAGTTTGTTTTTTCCACTGTGAATATTGTGGCGGCAAAAGTACTCTATATTGCGAGGCCGGCAACCTGATCAATGTTCATTTTAAGTACGATAAGGCCGAAGCAATGCTCTCCTACGTCGGGCTCTGCTTAAATTATTACCGATGAAATGAGAAAAGTTTATGCGCAAGACTCCGGCGGACAGAAAGCTCTAAAGATCTTGTTCATTTTATTTTTTTCTTTGTCGCTCAATAAAAGCTACAATTTTCCTTTGGTATGTCATTAAGAGAATCCCTATAATAATTTTCACTCCTGAGATGACTGAATACTCAATTGATGGATTTGTTTGCCCATAAGTCATTCGCTTTTCCTGGAAATAAGAGAATAGTTGCCGGCAGAAATTTGGAATTTCGTCAACCACCATATAACCCCCGATCACAATTATCGCGATGCTTAAAATTGTAGAACGATGAATATTTAAAGGGATTGATTCCTGGCTGAAACCTTTGTCAAGTTTAAGTTTGTCGATAACGAAGTCTGTTTTGAAAATCAAAAAATAGGATACCAGTCCATACACCAGCACGATCAATAAAGTCGTTGCAAATGTCCAAATTGCTTCTGGAATGGTAACCGAACTTGTCAAATATAAAAAAGAGGATAGAAGTTGAGCGATGATCGCCAACAGTTCTTTGATAAAAAATATACCGAGAATTTTGAGAATGATATGGAATAAGGTTCGTGGTGCCATGGTGAGTGATTTATGATTTACGGGCTTGTTGGTATACAAGTTAAAGAATCAGCTTTAAAAATTATTGAAATCGTAGCCCGGGGTCTCCCAGGATCATTTCAGAAAACTTGTAGAAAGTTTCGGGGCAACACCCCGGGCGGGCAGAAATCGCAGTTCGGGCCTGCCCGATTGGTTTTTATTGATAGCTATTCCTTCTTTTGGAACTTTACGTTTTTGGCTCCAAAGTTGGAAATTTTAAATCCGGTTACTTTTTTGCCGCTTCTCATAAACTCCATTTCGAATGCAAAGCTGTTAATGCCCGAAAATTTATTCTCACCAACCTGCGTCAAGAGTATATCGCTTAACCTGTAGTGGGTCATTTTTAATTTATCGTCGCTGACGGTAACGATGTATGTCGTTGACAACTCTTCGCTGTAATAGGTGCCTTGAAATTCTTTTATGTCAGAAGTGAATTTGGAAGCGTTCTTCCTGGCAGGAGTTGGGTTGCTGGAAGTGCCGGGTGTTTCTCTTAACTCATTTTTTAAATATAGCTCTACTATAGGAAGTACTTTACCCAGCATTTGATAATGTTCATCATTACTCAACGTTGTTATTTCAAAATTATTCTCAGGAAATCTTGTTAAAACAGCTCTGAACCCGGCAGTATGTCCACCATGACTAATTGCACTGAGACCTTTGTATTTCCAATGCAATTGCCCTTTTGCATGAAAAGTTGTGTCGCCAATATTTGCTGACCAAATAACCGGTCTATTGTTGTCCAGTAGTGAGATCTTATTGAATTCGTTGATAAGCCTTGCGTCTCCAATTCTTGGATTATGAAAATTCGCTGTCCATTTTGCCATATCTTCTACGGTGGTCATCAACCCGGAGGGACCAGGATTCGAATAGGCTAAAGCCACTTTTACGTATTTGCCATCTTTTTTTTCATAAGAATAGGCACTGTTCTTAATCACGGTATGATAATCATCAATGAATTGTGAGTTTGTCATTCCAAGCGGATCAAAAATGTTCTTCCTGGTAAATTCGGAAAACGATTGCCCGGAAACCCGTGATACAATTTCCGCTAATAAAGTATATCCTGTATTGCTGTAGCCATACGCAGTACCGGTTTCGAAGTTCAATTCTTTTTGCTTTTTTACCAGTTTCAAAATTTGCTCTGTAGTACCGATATCTTCCCAATGCCAGCCGGCTAAAGCAAACAATGCTGCCTGGTCCCTTAACCCGCTTGTATGAGCAAGCAGGTGTTTAATTCTTATTGGCTTACCATAAACAGGAAGATCGGGAAAGTATTTCCTGATATCGTCTTCAAAAGAAAGCTTGCCCTCTTTTTCCAACAGGTAAATCGAAAAAGCGGTAAACTGTTTGGAAACCGATGCGATATTAAAAACCGTTTGCGGTGTGATCGGGATGTCATATTCAAGATTTGCAGACCCATACCCTTTTTTGAATACAACGTTTCCGTCTTTCATGATTGCTATCGCAACTCCTGGTGTGGTACTGTCGTAGTTCGAGAACAGACTATCGATCTTTCTTTCAATATCATTACCTTGGCCGCGAACAGATTCATTAGCAATGACAAGCAGAATGGCTATTCGAAGAATATATTTTGACAGGTTCATTATCATTTGATAGAGTTTTTACAGCACTTTCCATGAGAGTCAGATCGGCATACTATTTATAAGCGCTATTGAAATTATATAAATAAAAAAATGAATGGAAAATTAATTGTTATAAGGTGTCTTGGGCTCAACACTTTTTACCGAAGGTTCTTTGCCGGAGGAAATGTGACATACTAAGTCACCCCTCGTCATTGCGAGCGAAACGAAGCAAAGGGGGACAGGGGGTAAAAAAAAACGCCGGTCTTACGGGGCCGGCGCTGTAACGCAGTAAATGATTTATCTACTGCACCACTAACTTTTGGTTAAGGATCGATACTTTATCCGCTCCAACTACTTTTACAAGATAAACTCCTCTTGCAAATGTAGATTTTATTGAAATAGTTTCTACCTGGTCTTCGGCTTGTACATTGACTGTGCGCTGCATGATTGTCTGGCCCATCACATTTGTCAATTCAATATTATAATTACCTGCAGCTATTTTTCCGAACTGTAAGCTGAACTGGTTATTGGTAACAGGGTTTGGATAAATTGATACCTTACTTGGTACTGTGAGGTCGGGGACCTTACGGGTTACAAGTTCAGATTGAGTTGTATTTTTTGGTTTTGTTTGTAAGTAATTACTGTTACCAAGATCAGAACTACGGAAGATGCCGGCTTTTGCTTCGTACAAAGTAGCTTTCCAGTCTTTTGGATCAACTACAAAATATCCGTTGCCATTTACAGCGCTGCTTACCAGTATCTTTCCTTCAACATTTACCACTGCACCATTTGTTGTGAAATCCTGTGGCAAGCCTTGAATATAACCCAGCAATTTTGCAGCTTTTGTTGCTACATCTATTTTGTAAACGCTGTTGCGTGAAGTGAGAATATAGAGATTGCCTTCATCATCGGCGATCATATCACCACCCCAGCTGCTGCAACGATTATGAATGGAAACGCCGCCATTGGAAGGATCATCAACCAAAGAACCCAATTGAGTAATCTGTAATTTTTTGCCGGTAGTGAATTTTATGAATGTATTCCCATCATTTGAAACAGCATACCCAGTTCCATCAGGATTGATCGTCATTCTTGTGATGATCTTTCCTTCATCATTATGCATGCTGCCAAGTTTTGTAAATGACTGGTCAGTTACATAATAAACCTTCATTGATTTAAGATCGATATAACGAAGCTGGTCTATGAACATGGGTGTGAAATAAAGACGATTGTTCTTTCTGTCGTAAGCCGTAGCGGCTACACCTGTGGCAAAAGGCGCCTGCATAAAGTTTCCAAACTTTAGGTCCGGAATTTCTTTCCATGCCTTTCTGGTGCTTACATCATAAGCAGTAATTGTTGCATCGCTGCCATTCAATAATACCGGGGTAAATTCACCGGTTTTAAGATCGAGTTTTCGAAGTGCGTTCCAGCCGCTGCCTGTTGATTGCAGATCGGTTATTGCAAATGCAAAACGGTCAGTTTGTGCCCGGATAAATGAAGAAACAGTGACGGTGACCAATAATAGGGTCGCAGAAAGTAGATTTTTTCTCATACACAAGGTTTTGTTCCGCCGGAGGCTTCCCTTTGGGAAAGGAACTCCTTCGGAGATTTTTAAGAACTGGAAAATTAAGTTACGAAGTTTCCCTGTTATGATGAAGAAAATTTTCAGAATGCATAATTCCCCGTAATAAATTCTTATGGTAAATCTACCCTATTCATTGATTGTCCTTTTGTTTCATGATCAACTTTGAATAGGTCCAGCCGACAAAAAGAACGTGGGCAACTTTTGGTCTTTGGTTTGCGATAGTTTAATGGACATGGTTTATTCCAGGCAGGCAATAGCCCTTTTGCAACTCATCATGTGTACTATGATCAATGATCATATAAGCCCTTCATGGAAACGTTGCTGACACTGCTACCCATTTTTTGTGCTTTATTTCAAACAATGATTTTTAATTAAACTAATTGTCATGAAGACACCCATCTTTATTGGAAGAAAATCTCTGCCGATCTTCACGCTGCTGCTTAGCATAAGTTTTTCTATTCTTTTTCTGAGTTGTCAAAAGTCGACCGAGACCTTGTCAAATGAGGAAATTGCGACCAGGAAAGGGCCTAAGAACCCACCGCCGCCACCACCACCGCCACCGTTTTATTTCACCAATTGTAATATGAACCCGCTCTACTCGGCAACATTTACTGTTGGCGTGCCGGCGAATATTCAGTTCACAAAGAATTATGTAAACAGTCCAGGTGGCAGTTATCCAGCATTTACGAGCGCCACGGTGAATGGAATTACTATCTCGGCACCTGCCGGTACATTTGATGTTGGCAGCGGATCAGTTGTATTCACTGCAACAGGCACACCGATCGGTACGGGTGTATTTCAGATTTGGATCGGCGTTGGCAATATTCAACAGTGCCTGGCATTCTTTTCGGTTCTGAATCAGCCCGCTTCCGGACCAACTGTAGATCCGGGTCCAACAGAGGGATCAACAGGAGTGGTCAATTTTATCTATAGAGGACAATCAGTATCTTATACCACAGTGAGAGCCGGTGATGGCAAGATCTGGTTACAACAAAACCTGGGTTCGCCACAGGTAGCGATGGCTGTCTGGGACGAGGCATCCTATGGGGATTATTTTCAATGGGGACGCTGGGATGATGGCCACCAGGTCCGCAACAGCCCCACCATTGCTGGAGGATCTTCATTGCTAAATCCATCAAACATTCCTTCAGGGAATCCAAATTTCATTGTAGGACAAACTGCAGGCACAATGTGGTGGGGAACTGGTGGTCTATCTACTGATACCTGGAGTGGGTCTTCGGCTACGTCTACTAACGGAAAAGATCCCTGTGTTGCGTTGGGTGCCGGATGGCGATTACCTACTGCGGCAGACTGGCAGAATTTAAAAAATTATGACGATCTCGACGGAGCATTGGCTGCCTACATGTCCAACCTGAAACTTCCTGCAGCAGGGTTTCGGAGTGGAAATGGCGGATTTGTTTACGCAGGCGGCGAAAGTTATTACTGGACAGCTACTGCATCTGGTAGTAATGCAATCGGTTTATTCATTAGTGATAACACGTACCTGGCAACGCTTCAGGCGTCATACCGCGGCGAAGGATTTAATTGCCGTTGTGTGAAGGATTGATAAATAGAATTAATTATATGCCATGAAAGGATGGAATATAAAGGCCGGCGAAAGTTGGCCTTTTATTTTTTTAAGACCGATCAGTTTTTTTCCAGCGTTGATAAGTTTCTTCCTGCATTGATAAACCATCAGGTATTTTTCTTAATGCCTCGCATTCTCTCCAGCCCTTAAACATCTCTTTCGGCAAGTCCTGGTAAAGTTTTGTCCCATCCGTTTTCCATGCGATCATTTCATCAGTAACTTGTTTGATTATTTTTCCCGGGTTGCCGGCCACCATACTCCTTTGCGGTATCTTTTCATCTTGTTTTATAAATGTCAAAGCTCCGACAATACATTCATCACCCAACTCAACATTATCCATAATAACCGCATTCATCCCAACCAAACAGTTTTTGCCAATCATCGCTCCATGGATGATCGCCCCATGACCGATATGTGCTCCTTCTTTTAGTAAAACTGTTATGCCCGGAAACATATGGATCGTACAATTCTCCTGTACATTGCAACCGTCTTCAATGATGATCTGGCCCCAGTCACCACGAAGAGCGGCACCCGGACCGATATAACAATTTTTACCAATGATGACATTACCGGTCACTGCTGATAATGGATGAATAAATGAAGATTCATGAACAACAGGTGTATATTCTTTGAACGAATAAACCATAAGCTATCTCCTCCCGCATCAAAATTGTCGTTTTCTGACTAAGACCTGAAAATTTTTTTATCGCCAGAACAGGAAACAAAAATTTAATACAGATTTTTTTGTCATATTTATAAACGCTGTTACATTTGCTAACAGTGTTAGGTAAAATGAGTTTATGGGTATATCAGAACGCAGGTTGAGGGAGAAAGAAAAGCTGAGATCGGCCATACTTGGTACAGCCTGGCGAATGGTCACCGATGAAGGCTGGCAATCTCTTTCTATCCGTAGAATTGCAGACGCAATAGAATACAGCGTTCCTGTTATCTATGACCATTTTGAAAATAAAGAAGCTATTCTTTTTGAGTTTGCAAAGGAGGGATTCCAGCTACTTGCCAAAAAGATCGAAGAGGCAAAAGCGAAAACGAAAGATCCGGCTGAGCAATTAAGATTGATTGCCTATGCCTATTGGGATTTTGCCGCCAGGTATAAGGAGCATTATAAGTTGATGTATGGTCTCGGGATGCAGGGTTGTGAAGTGGAGAAATGCCTTCCGGAGAAAACGACCTTTAGAAAGCTCGTAATAGAACCGATCACTGAGCTCATTGAAAAAGGTAACAATCCGAAAGCAAATCCCTGTTTGAAATATTATACGTTTTGGTCAATATTACATGGTTTGATCTCTATTAAGAACATGAGAGGAAACGCAGTTTCAGATGAAATAAACAAGATGGTTATGGATGATGCAATTGCCGGTTTTGTCAAGAACCTCAATTAGCTTCATTCGAGAAACCCGTTGACGTGATCAACCCATAAGATTGGCGCAATTACCTGTTTTTTGAAAACTTAATTGCCAGATATTTGTGCTAAAGAAATTTATCCGCGAAAAACTGTCCAATTTACAAACCGCCACGCGTCATATAATGATAGAGTTACGATTGCTACCATAACTGCACAGCTTATCTCTGCGGGATAAGGATGCGGGTAATATCCACAACCCTTATTATTTATTAACCGGGAAACGATCATCGTATCCCATATTAAACTTTTATGTCAGGATTATTTGAAACGAAAACAAACAGGTATCAACTGTTTATCGCTGTTTTAGCGCCTGTTCTTTTTTTTGCATGTAGATCATCTGGTGACAATGCGGGAGGCTTTCAAATGCCGCCGCAGGAATTGCCAGTCATCACAGTCAGTATTGTTCCCGCCACCACTTACCAGGAATTTACGGCTTCATTGCAGGGAAAAAAGGATATCGAGATCCGGCCGCAGGTTGATGGTTATATTGACAGGATCTATATAGATGAAGGTGCCCGCGTGAGAAAGGGGCAACCGTTATTTCATATCAACGACCGGCCTTACCGTGAACAACTGAATAATGCAAAAGCAAGTTTGGCTGCTGCAAGAGCAAACCTTGCTAATGCACAGATCAATGTTTCCAAACTAACCCCGCTTGTACAGAACAATGTAATATCGGATGTACAGTTAAAAACTGCGCAAGCTGCATACAATGCTGCCCAGGCAAACGTTGCGCAGGCGGAAGCAGTTGTGCAAAGCGCACAGATCAGCGTGGGATACGCAACAGTCAAAGCACCCGCTGATGGTTATATCGGAAAGATCCCTTTGAAAACCGGGAGTCTTGTCGGAACCACAACGGCGGAGCCATTGACCATTCTTTCGGAAACAAAAGAAGTCTACGCTTATTTTTCTTTAAGTGAGAATGATTTTATTCAATTCAAAAACCAGTTTACCGGTAATACGATCGAGGAAAAAATAAAACAAATACCTCCTGTAGAATTGGTGCTGGCTGATAACAGTGTATATCCCGAAAAGGGAAAAGTAGAGATAGCCGAAGGTCAATTCGACCGAACAACCGGCACTATTAATTTTCGTGCATCATTCCCAAATACGCAGGGTGTATTGCGATCGGGTAATACAGGCAAAATAAGAATTGCAAAAAGCTTTGCGAATACTATCGTGATACCACAGGAAGCAACTTATGAATTACAGGACAAAGTATTTGTATTTGCTGTTGGTGACAGTAATAAGGTAGCGAGCAAACCGATCACTATTGCAGGTACAAGCGGTAATTATTATTTGCTCCAGGGGGGAATAAGCGCCGGAGAGAAGATTGTGTATACCGGGCTTGAGCGGCTTAGAGACGGGGCAGTAATAATCCCGCAGCAGATGTCAATGGATAGCTTGCTGAAAGCAAGACCGATGTAAAGGAGGACCTCACCTAACCTCTCCAAAGGAGAGGAACAACGCACAGTCCCCGCTTTTCGAAGACTCCGCTATTAATTGGAGGTTTCGTAAACGTTGAGTAGAGAACAGAAGTTGAAGTGGTAGTGATAAAGTTCATTAAAGATATGAAGCGCCGCTCCCTCTCCAAGTGGAGAGGGAGAAGGAGGGTGAGGTCAAAAAATTATAGACCATAAACTAATTCGCATGATAAGAAGATTTATTGAAAGACCGGTTTTATCTACAGTTGTATCTATCATAATTCTCATGTTGGGATTGATATCTTTATTTTCCCTGCCGATCACCTTATTCCCTGACATCGCTCCGCCCACGGTACAGGTAACAGCAAGTTATCCCGGGGCAAACGCTGAAGTAGTAGCAAGAGCCGTTGCCACTCCATTGGAAGAGGCGATCAATGGCGTCGAGAACATGACGTACATGACCTCCACATCAAGCAATGACGGCTCAATGACGATAAATGTTTTCTTTAAAGTAGGTACCGATCCTGATCTCGCAGCAGTAAATGTGCAGAGCCGTGTGTCCCGGGCCACAAGCCAGGTACCTTCCGAAGTATTACAGGTAGGCATATCAACACAGAAGCAACAGAACAGCATGATCTTCGTCCCACTGATCTATAGCACGGATACGGCTTATGATGAAACGTTTTTGCAGAATTATGTCAAGATCAACATTATTCCGGAATTGCAACGTATACCGGGAGTAGGGCAGGCATTTGTGTTTGGTGCCAAAGATTATTCAATGCGCATCTGGCTTAAACCAGATCGTTTGGTGGCGAATAATCTTTCTCCACAGGATATAACCAATGCTATAAGAGAACAAAATCTTGAGGCGGCACCGGGAAGATTTGGTGAAGGCAGTACTCAATCATTTGAATATGTCATTAAATACAAGGGAAAGCTTTCGAAGAACCTGGATTATGAGAACATAATTTTAAAATCAGCCCCAGATGGTTCTACTATAAGGTTAAGAGATGTTGCAAGAGTTGAATTTGGTTCACTCTCCTATGGGATAAATCTTAATGTGCTGGGCAGGCCCGGCACTGGAATGGGTATCTTCCAGACAGCTGGCTCCAATGCCAACGATATTCTTACTGCTGCGGAAGATGTAATGAAAAGAGCAGCTGCAAATTTTCCCAAAGGCATCGAATACTTTAATATGTACAGTGCAAAGGAATTTTTGGATGAATCGATTGCACAGGTGGAAGAAACGTTGCTGATCGCATTTGCCCTGGTATTCCTGGTCGTGTTTATTTTCTTGCAGGATTTTCGTTCTACGTTAATTCCAGCCATTGCCGTACCGGTTGCCTTGATCGGTACTTTTTTCTTTATGCAGTTATTTGGTTTTACAATTAACCTGCTTACTTTATTCGCATTGGTATTGGCAATTGGTATTGTAGTGGATGACGCCATCGTGGTGGTGGAGGCAGTGCATACTAAAATGGAGCGAACCGGTTTGCCCGCAAGACCGGCCACGATCCAGGCCATGAGTGAAATCACTAGTGCCATCGTATCTATTACATTGGTAATGGCTGCGGTGTTTGTACCCGTTGGATTTATGCAGGGACCTGCCGGTGTATTTTATAAACAGTTTGCGTTTACGCTGGCAACTGCAATTTTGATCTCGGCGGTAAATGCATTGACATTAAGCCCGGCATTATGTGCATTGTTCTTAAAAAATCCGCATAACGGTGACGCGAAAAAAAGTTTTACCAAAAGGTTTTTTAGCGGATTCAATGCAGGTTTCAGTGCAATGACCAACCGGTATGGTCGAAGCATTCAATTCCTTGTTAAGAGAAAATGGATCGCGATCAGTGCATTGCTCATTATTGTAGCTGCTACTTACTGGATGATGAAGAGAGCGCCAACCGGTTTTATTCCAACCGAAGACCAGGGTTTTATTCTTTATTCTGTTAATCTCCCGCCCGGTGCTTCGCTTGACAGAACACAGAAGGTAATGGATAAGGTCGATGCATTGTTAGCCCAGGTGGAAGCGATTGAAAAACGTGGTTCAGTAACGGGCTTGAATTTTATTGCGAATGCGTCTGCATCAAATTACGGAATCGGTTTTATTCACATGAAGCCACAGGGAAAAAGAGGGAAGGTAGAAAAGGTGGAAGAAGTAATGGGAGTGATCAATCAACAATTAAGTTCGATCAAGGAAGCCCAGGTCTTTCTTTTCCAATTCCCCACCGTGCAGGGATTTGGTAATACGAGCGGTTTTGAATTTATTCTGCAGGACAGAACCGGGGGTCCGCTCGATAAATTGTCGGGAACCGCTTATGGTCTTATCGGCGCGTTGATGCAGCGACCAGAAATTGCGTATGCATTCACCACTTTTAATACCGGTAATCCTCAATACATGCTGGATATTGACGAAGCAAGAACCAAGCAATTAGGCATTTCGAATGCCGATCTGCTGCAAACCTTGCAGATATATTATGGCAGTTCTTTCACTTCAGATTTTAATCGCTTTGGAAAGTTCTATCGTGTCATTGTGCAGGCTGATATTCCTTATCGCACAGATCCAACCACACTAAATGATGTGTATGTTAGAAATAACTTAGGTGAGATGGTACCGATAAATACGGTTGTATCCTTAAGAAGAGTATTCGGGCCTGAAACAGTAACAAGAAACAATCTGTTCAATTCAGTAACGATAAACGGGATGCCTAAACCCGGCTATAGTACCGGCGATGCTATCAAAGCCATACAGGAAGTAGCGCAAGGGGCGTTGCCAAGAGGGTTTTCTTATGAATGGTCAGGACAAACAAGAGAAGAGATCGGTGCAGGTTCGCAGCAGTCATTGATCTTTGTACTAAGCCTTGTCTTTGTTTTCTTTTTGCTGGCTGCGCAGTATGAAAGTTATATACTGCCATTGGCAGTAATTCTCTCGGTACCTACCGGTCTTCTTGGTGTCTTTGCATTTATCAATTTAAGAAACATAGATAATAATATTTATGTACAGGTTGGTCTTATCATGCTGGTGGGATTGCTTGCAAAAAATGCAATTCTTATTGTTGAGTATGCGGTGCAGCGCAGACGTGCAGGCATGGGCTTAGTGGAATCTGCATTGGAAGCATCGCAATTAAGATTGCGTCCCATCCTCATGACGTCGTTTGCGTTCATTGTCGGTTTGCTTCCACTCACATGGGCCAAAGGTGGCTCTGCATTGGGTAACCGTTCCATTGGTACAAGCGCTGCCGGCGGAATGCTTACCGGTGTAATATTAGGAGTGTTCATTATTCCGGTGCTCTTTGTCATTTTCCAGTATTTGCATGAAAAGATCGGTCGAAGAAAAAGGGAAGAAGGTAGCGACACAGTAAGCCATTTGGCAGAATAAATTTTATAATGATCAAACCAACGATATGATGATCCAGCAGAAAAAAAGAATAATTCGCAATAGACAATGGACAATTTGCAATCTAATGATCTCATTTTTGATGATCATTTCTATTTCTTCATGCAGAGTTGGAAAAGAATATCAGCGGCCGGCACTGGAATTACCACAGCAATTCACAGCAATACCTTTTGCAGATACAAGCAGCATCGCTGATCTGGAATGGAAAAGTTTTTTCACCAATGCCGAGCTGCAAAATTTAATTGACAAAGGAATAAAATACAATCATGACCTGCTGATCGCTATGAAGAGAATTGATATCGCACAGCAGAGAGTGAATCAATCAAGGTTGCTTCAATTGCCTGAATTGAATTTCCAGGCTTCCGCTTCCGTCAATCGTCCATCAGACAATAGTTTGGGTGGACTGAGCACTTCAAGTTTTTTAGGAAAAAGCTATGTAGAAAATTACCAGGCTATCATTAACATTTCATGGGAAGCAGATATATGGGGAAGGTTGCGTAGCCAAAAGGAAGCGACTCTTGCCGAATATCTTCAAACATATGAAGGAGCTAAAGCCGTACAAACACAATTGGTGACAAACATCGCCCAGGGATTTTATAACCTGCTGATGCTCGATAAGCAACTGGAAATAACGCGAAGGAATCTTTTATTGAGTGACAGCTTTGTAAATGCCACAAGATTGCTGAAGGATGCCGGTATCGTAAATGCATTGGCTGTTCAACAAGCCGAATCGCAGCGACAATCCACCTCCTTATTGATCCCTCAGTTGGAGCAGGATGTCGCCCTGCAGGAAAATGCTTTACAGGTTCTGACGGGGCAATTGCCCGGTAATCTTTCAAGAGCAGCGTCATTAAATGAGTTTGCTGTTCCCGATGATCTTCCTGCAGGATTGCCCGCTTCGCTGGTGAGCCGAAGACCCGATGTTCGGGCCGATGAAATGGGATTGATCACTGCGAATGCACGGGTAGGCGTAGCACATGCAAACCTGTACCCCGCGTTGAACATAAGTCTTGGGACAGGACTTGAATCCTTTAAAGCGAGTAATTGGTTTAATATTCCTGGTTCATTGTTTGGGTTAGCCGCAGGCACTATCGTACAACCTGTTTTCAGAAGAAAAGAATTAAAAACACAATTTGAAATTGCAAAGCTCCAACGGGAAGAATCAGTCATCCGGTTCAGGCAATCTGTTTTGCGGGCTGTCGGTGAGGTATCGGATGCATTGGTGCAATTGGACAAATTGAAACAACAGGGACAAATTGCAACCGCGCGGGTTGATACATTGCAACGGGCGATATTTAATGCGCAACTTTTATTCAAGAGCGATCTTGCCAATTACCTTGAAGTAATAACGGCGCAAGCAAATGCTTTACAGGCTGAATTAAATCTCGCTACTATTCAACGTCTCCGATTGAGTGCAATGGTTGATTTGTATCGTTCTTTAGGTGGAGGCTGGAAATAGGTTAATTATTGATTATTAATTATTAATTATTGCGTGATTTATTTTTTGCAGTTTTTAAATATTTGATATAACTATTAAGCTCTTTAAGACAATCCTTATAATCCTTGTTTACTTCAGTCAATATTTCTTTTGTAATATATTTATCATCATACGCAGTAATTATGTGATCCAGCGTTTCATCAAGTGAGCCCCGCGAATTTCTGCAGAATTGAATATTCTCTTGATGGTGAAATCGGCCGAAGCCTTCTGCAATGTTAGCTGTTATAGATCTACTTGAATCTAATACTTGTGACTTCAAATGAAACTCTTCTGATTTTGGAAAGAATTTTTTAGCGATTGATGAGATCTTTTTCCTGAATGCTCTGCATACTCTATAAACAGGTAATTCATAAAAATGATTATACGTCGCCATTCAATAATCAATAATTAATAATTAATAATCCCCGTCATATCAACTTCTTCTCTGTCCGAAAGCAAAGTCCTTTAAACAGCGCCACCGTATGTTTGTGCTGGTTACTGATTGTTATATGATAAAGGCCGGTGGACCTTCCATTGTGAAGTTCGATAGCTTCTGCTGTTAACTGATCTCCTATATGAACAGGCTTCACAAAATTGATGGACGTATCCAAAGCAACAGAAAGATTGTTACGGTTATTGCAGGCAAATGCAAAAGCACTATCAGCCAAAGAAAAAGGAATACCACCATGAACAATTCCAAATCCATTCACCATTTCCTTTCGCACGGTCATTTTAATTTTGCTATAACCTTCTTTTATTTCTAAAACCTCGATGCCTAACCATTGACTGAAAAAATCATTTTCCATCATGTGGTTGACTACATCTTCATGAATGGTGGACATAATGATCAATAATTAATAATAAATAATTATTCACCTGTGAATTTTGGAATCCGCTTTTCAAGAAAAGCCTTCACGCCTTCTTCAAAATCCTGTGTACGAGCGGCGCGCTGCTGGTAAATATCTTCATCCTGTAATTGTTCGTCAAAGGTGGCTTTTATGGAATGAGACAGTAGTTGTTTTGTAAAAGCCAAACCTTTTGTTGGCATTTGAGACAAATACGTTGCGATATTCATCGAATTTTCTGCAAAAGTTTTATCCGGAAAAACTTTATAGATCATTCCGATTCGCTCTGCCTCGTCGGCGGGAACTTTTTCACCTAACATCATCAATGCACTTGCTTTTTGCCAGCCGATCAATCTGGGCAAAAAAAATGTTCCGCTGCTATCCGGTATCAACCCAATTTTAGAAAATGCCTGGATAAAGGACGCGGATTTTGAAGCGACAACTATATCACAACACAATGCAATGTTTGCGCCGGCACCTGCAGCCACGCCATTTACAGCAGCAACAACAGGTTTTTCCAATCTTCTGATTCTTGCTACGATAGGGTTGTAATGTTCAGCAAGAATCCTTTCCATGCCCGGTCCTTTTTCATCGGCTACTTCCGCAAGATCTTGTCCTGCTGAAAAAGCCTTGCCGGCACCGGTGATATAAATACATCTTACCTCTCTACTGTTACATTCATCCAGTTTCTCCTGCATCAGCAATGCCATTTCACGATTAAATGAATTCAGCTTGTCTGGACGATTGAGTGTGATGGTGCCAATCGAGTTTTTAATCTCAAATAGGATTGAGCTCATTTATATAGTGTTTAATGGTTAAATTGTTGAATTGATAAATTGTTATAGGAAATTGCTTTTATAGCCATTTAACAGTTTAACCATTCAGCAATTAGATATATTTTGTCTTCCCCGGCACAGCTATTGGATAATTTCCATCAACACCCGGCAGCACAGGCGGCATTGCATTCCATGCAAATTCTTTAGGCATGATGTCGATCCCTGAATTCAATACCTTATCCCAATACAGAACTTGTCCTGAATAGGTTGCCATTCTTCCCATGATAGCCGTCATTGTACTTTTAGCTCCATTTTCAGCATCAGCAAATTTGTATTCACCTTTTGCAATGGCGGCAAACAATTCGTCATGCTCAGTTTGATAAGGATTGTTCTCATTCTTCCTGTCAAACTGGTGCAAAACTTTACCACGATTATCTTTTATCTGTGCAGCGCCACAGAAAATTTTTCCTTTTGTACCAATCAATAATTCATCCACCTTGCTCATCGTGCCGGGAATATGGCGGCATTGACTATTCAATACTGAACCATCTTCATATTGAAACTCCACATAGTGATGGTCAAAAATTTCACCAAATTCTTTTCCCTTTCTTACCTGTCTTCCTCCCATGCCTTGTGCTCTGACCGGGTAGCCGCCTTTGAACCAGTTCATCACATCAATATTATGAATGTGTTGCTCAACAATATGATCACCACAGAGCCAATTAAAATAATACCAGTTACGCATCTGGTATTCCATTTCTGTCTGGCCTTCTTTTCTTGGATTCACCCAAACTCCATCATTATTCCACCACACCTGTGCTGAAGTAATATCACCGATCATTTCTTTTTTCGCATACAATTCACGATAGGAATTTTGATAATGACGCTGTAAACCAACCACCACGTTTAATTTCTTTTGTTTGGCGATCTCAGCAGCAGCCAGCACTCTTTTTATGCCGGCGGGATCGGTAGCCACCGGTTTTTCCATAAAAACCTGCTTACCCTGTTTTACTGCCTCTTCAAAGTGAATGGGACGAAAACCCGGTGGCGTTGTCAATATGACCACATCGGCATGAGCCATTGCCTTTTTATATCCATCAAAGCCAACATATTTTCGTTCTTCAGGCACATCGATCCTGTTCCTGATACTGGCTTTTTTCGTTTCATCAGCATTATCAGAAGTTAGTTCTTGATAACAACTATCAATGCGATCCCGAAAAGCGTCGGCCATTGCTACCAACTTTACATTTTGTTTGGCCAGGCAGGCTTGCATGGCTGCGCCTGTACCCCGGCCACCGCAACCGACCAATGCCACTTTGATCGTATCCTCAGCACCGCTGAAGAAATTTGTTTTTGATAAAAGCGGCATCGCCATAGCACCACTGGTCAATACGGCAGATGTCTTCACAAAATCACGGCGGCTGTTTTTAGCATCAGTATTCATGTTGTGAGTTTTTAATTTGAGAGGTATAAGGTAAAAAATTTTTCAATCTCTTCGGCTGACGGTTGTTTTAACGGTCTTACCAGTCGGAAACCTGCAAACGATGCATCGGTGAGCCACCATTTGCTTTTCGGGATCTGCGGATCTCGTTTGTTCCATTCCGGCAGCCATTTGATTCTATTGGCACAGCGAAGCTCCACTGCGTCATCAAGGTAGGAACCGCCTTTTAATAACCCTGGATGCCGGCTGGAGGGTTTTAATTCAGGATCTGTGTTCGCATTTTTCATGTGCATGAAGTAATTCTCATCATACTGATCCATTACCCATTCGGCCACATTGCCCAGCATATCATATAACCCAAACGCATTTGGCTTTAATTGTCCAACCTTATGATAAGCTGCATTGCTGTTCTTGTTGTACCATGCATATTTTTCTAAATCATTTTCACTATCACCAAAATAGTATTTTGAAGATGAACCTGCACGACAGGCATATTCCCACTCGGCTTCCGTTGGCAAACGATAAAAAACTCCCGTTTTATTATAAAGCCATTTGCAATACATAACAGCGGTACGTTGCTGCATACTGTTCACAGGGTATCCGCCATCACGACCCATATCCCAGCTCAGGTCCACATATTGGGGACTTGGTCTTGTGATCGCATCGGCATTAATATTTTGACTGGTATTTGCGTCTTTAAAAAAAATATCAAATTCATCGTGTGTTACTTCAAATGCTCCCATCCAGAATGGGGATATCGTGAATTTTTTTTGAGGTCCTTCATCTTTGTCTCTACCGGGTTCATTTTCCGGGCTGCCCATTGTAAAACTTCCGCCTTTAATGGGAATCATTCTAAATTTTATCGATGAACCAGGAATGGTTTGTTCATAAATTTTGAATGAAGTATCCGTTTGAGCTGATAGCCTAGATTGATTTAACAGTAAGAGTAAAAGGAGTAAATGGCGTCTTCTTTTCATATGGGCTGGCAATTTACCGAAGTCATTGCTCTTTCTTCTCAAAATAGCTGTCAAAGTTCTTGCTTTTATAAGTAATAAACCTTTCGTCCTGTAAAACTGCGATCAATAATTCAGCTTTTTCCCGTTTGACAAGTCTCAATGCCTTTTTTATTGGCAAAACACTACAGGCAGTTGCCAGCCAGTCGGCAGTTGCTCCATTTTTTGCGATAACGGTTACGTTTCGCTGCGAAGTAACGCCATAACCTGTTCGCGGATCAATGATATGAGAATATTTTTTTCCATTATGAATGATAAAACGATAAACGTCGCCGGAAGTGGAAACAGCACAATTACTTAATTCAAGTTTTTTATCCCATAATTCATTTTCTTCTTCGGGTAAATTGATGCCAATGCTCCACCCTTTTTTTCCTGGTGGAGCATTCGTCATCACAATATCTCCACTGGCATCAGCCAATGCGTGTAAAATACTTTTTGATTTCAGATGATCGACTACTCTTTGCGCAGCATAACCGGGGATGATCCCTCCAAAATCGAATCTTATTCCTTGTTTCTTGAATGAAATAGTTCTTGTGAAGATATC
>JAICPX010000514.1 GCA_025929635.1 Chitinophagaceae bacterium | reverse complement strand
TTTTCCCGAAGGGGGGGTCAGGATCAAATTTTGAATAGACGTTTACAAAGCTTCCATGCGCGTCTACACCAAATATCCTTATCGACGGGTAGATTGCCTGGTTGTGCAGCACCCACAAGCTGTCGTTATAAGGAATATATAGTTGTTCGATCGTCAGTGTATCGAGATACTCCATTTGCGATTCCTTTAACAACTCGAGTCTTAATGAGTGAATGCGCCAATCTTCATCCACGATATTTATAAATCCCGTAAACAGTGGCTCGTATTTTCTTTTTGGAGTTACCCTGATGCGATTGATCTTTTTTCCATCCTCAAAAAAAGCCCCGATGTATTTGTATTTATAATAATTCCTGGCATTATCAGAAATCGGTGAAATAAAGCCACGGGGATTCAAACTGGTTCCGATCTGCACATTATTATCATACATAGAATAGAATTGAGGAGCTGCCAACCCATAACTGTTACTATTGCCACTTACTTTGGAAGAATGTACCTCCACTTTGCGGTTATTCGGTTTTTGAACGGAATAAGTTGAAATGGTTTCTGATAAATAAATGATCTTATTTTTGCTTGTATCGCCATCTTCGAAATCGACTTTCTGTCCCAATATCTTTTTCGGGTAATCACGCAATCTCATTATCCCTTTTGTATAAACTTCACAGACGAATTTGTCCAGTTGCTTTTGATAAACCGGGCGCATTCTTATCGCGTTCTTAATAATATCATTGGCAGGATTACCGCCCGATATAATGATTACCTCTTCCATTGTAAAATCAACAGGCGTGATAACAAAATCAACAGTAATGTCATTGTCACCAACGGTAACGGTTTTTACATCTCTCTTATATCCGACATGCTGACAAATAAGTGTGTAGGTGCCGCGGGAAAGATTCAGAAAGAACTCACCCTCGTTATTACAGGAAGTGCCGCCTTTCTTGTCTTTGATATAAACCGAGGCATTGGGCATGGGGTTACCCTTATCATCCCGTACGGTGCCGGATACAGTTTGAGAAAGTACTGGAAGCGAGAAATATAGTAAAAGTAATAGTGAGAAGAATATTTTCATAGCGATGGTTATCAAATATTTTTTTTGGGTGATGAACGAAGATAACTTCCACTCATTGCAGCAAATCCTGCGATCAGACCACCGACAATTGCGGTTACTATCATCAAAACCCATCCTGATCCGCCCAAAGGCAATAGCGATGCGATCTTGCCAGATAAAACTCCGACATTGGCACTATCAACCCAGAAAATTAGCAAGAACCAAAGGATAAATAAGCCCAGAAATCCTGCCAAAAATGCTTTGCCCGCTCTTTGATGGACAAGTAGTGCCACCAGTAAGGCAATGAAAGCAAAGGACCACCATAGCGAAATATAGATCCCGGCAATAAAACTTAATAAAGCGGTTAATATTGTTGCAATTAAGAATTTCATTTTATTTTAAGCTTTTTCTCCAGGGGAGGCCTTGCGGGCGAAGGTCATCTTCCATCTTACTTTTTTATCGAGTTTGTCACCAGCATGCATAAACCATATTTCATAGTATTTACCTGCAGCCCATTGATCAACAAAAGAATCATAGTATTTGCTGCCCGGATTCCCGCTTTGGCCGCCAGGGTACACCCCATAAGCTTCAATTTTATCCGTTAAATGAACGATCATTTTCCAGCTTGGCCCATGACTGTGTTGGGTTGCATTTATGATATGTGTACCACCGCCAACGGGTAATGATGCCCTTGCAAATGGCAGTGCAGAAGCTCTTAGCAGATGATAGATGGTTGTATTCTTATGCTTACCCCATGCAAGAATATCCTTTTTGTCTTCTTCCATCAATCCGGGTGTAGCTTTTTTCAACGCGGTTGTGACAATATCATGCAATGTCTCTTTGTCCGGTGTGTTTATGTTATCAACATATTTGAAACTGCTGTCTTTTAACAACGCTTCTACCAGGGTTCGTTCAGATGGAAACAGTCCTTTTGCTTTACCCAATTCATCTTTCCAGGTCAACACTTCAAGACTATCAAACCATGACTGGTAAACAGTGGCCCCTTTTTCATCATAATCGTTTTTCAGGTTCCAGGTGCGAACGATGTCCACCATCTTTTTCTCCTCGGCCGACAACTTTGATTCATCAACATATTTTAATAACAATGGCCGCATCATTTGCGCAAATGAATTATAATTTTCATTGTGCAAATTCATCATATCCTGCGGTGTTATCTGCTGCATTTCGTTAAGTCTATGATTGATCGTGTAACCACGATACAGATCATATTTACCGGGAATAAAATACGGGTAAGCCGTATCGGCAGGCCGCTGGTTAGCGCTGCTTACAAATCCCCTTGCCGGGTTTACCACGTATGGGTTTTCTTCCATTGGAATATAGCCTTGCCACATGTAGCTGCTATCATACCCGGGCATCACGTATACGCCTTGCCTGTCCCATAACGCAGGCATACGGCCCTGCTGCCAAATAGCAATATCGCCACGTTTTGAAGCAAACACCATGTTCTGCGAAGGACAGGTGAAATATTTAATAGCGTTATGATAATCATCATAATTCTTTGCCCGACCGAGATAATACCACATCAACAATTCATTTGACGGATCATGCGCCGACCAGCGAACGGCAAGATTCTTCTCTTTAAAAGTAACGGTATCCGCCGGGAAACTCTTATCATACATTACAGGTCCAAAAACTGTGTACGCAACTGTATCGATATAATCAGGTTTGCCCTTTACTTTTATCCTTTCAGGACGCATAACGGCATTTTTCCATGTACTGTCAAACCAATACTGCTGACGACTGTCGTCTTTAAATTTTATATCATAATAATCTCTTACATCACGTTGTGAATTTGTAAAACCAAATGCAATGCTGTCATTAAAACCGATCACAATTCCGGGAATACCCGGAAAGCTTACCCCGTATGCATTCATCGTAGAAGTGCTTATCTGCATTTCATACCAAATAGATGGGAACGAAAGTTCAAGGTGGGGATCGTTACATAATATTGGTGAACCGCTTTTTGTTTTACTTCCCGCCACGGCCCAATTATTACTTCCATTGCTGGGATCGGGTTGATAGCGGTCCACCAACTGCACTGTATCTCTCTTGCCAAGATAGAGCGAATCCGCATCAGCAGGTTTTACAGGAACAATTGACGGCTTTGGGAAAACTGTACCATTGGGCACAATTGCGCTTAACGAATCCGGCACCTGCGGAAAAAGAATTTTTAATTCATCATCATTGAAGAAGCTCCTGGCATTTGTCAGGGGAAGATCATCAACACTGCCAGCAA
>JAICPX010000674.1 GCA_025929635.1 Chitinophagaceae bacterium | reverse complement strand
CTAAAAGTGTTGGGATACGACAAGTAAATTCAGGGAGGTTTTGAAACCCTTTGCATAAAGGGCTCAGGCCGTTTCTATTATCTGCCGATTGATTTTGAAGAAACTTCAGAAGCAGCGACTTCGGCGTTGACTTTGGACTTCTTATGTAAATAAAATAACAATATTGAACTACATAAAACGAGTGGGATACTTAAGACCTGCCCCATATTGAGAGACATATTTGCTTCGAACCTTGATTGATCGTTCTTTAAAAATTCGATGAAAAATCTGAAAGTAAAAAGCAATATTGAGAATGTACAAAAAATGACCCCGCTCGGAAAGAAATGCCTCTTCTTTTTCCACATCCAAAATGTGATAACAAAAAGTAAAACGCAGATCAGAAACTCATAAATCTGTGTCGGATGTCTAGGAACAATAGGTAAAAGTTCCGGATCCGTCTCAGCCATGAACATAACGCCCCACGGCAAATCTGTTGGAATGCCGTAAATTTCGGAATTCAGAAAATTTCCAATCCTTATCAAACCCCCAATACCTGCCACAATAGCAATCCTGTCCAATACCCAAAGAAGCGGCTGATCGGGTCTTTTTCTTGAATAAATAAATCGCTAAGATAATTCCAATAGTACCTCCATGACTAGCCAATCCGGCATAAGGAGGGACAATTAACCTAATGAACCAATTCAACGGATCAGCAAAAAGATACTCCCATTCATAAAATAAGAAGTGGCCCAATCTAGCTCCAATGATTACACCTAGAACAATATTAATGGTGAGTTGGTCCAGATCTTCCGTTGATTTCCCATCTTTTTTGAAAATGTGACTCATAACCATTTGTGCGACAACAAACACTGATGCAAACAAAACGCCGTACAAACCAATTGGAAAATCGTGTCCGAAAATATTGAATTTGAAAATTATAGGATCAAAATCCCATGTTAAATAACATAGTACATTTTTTGTCATTATCGAATTGTTGTAATGCTATACGAAAGGTATACTTCAGGACGGTTTTGAAACCTTTTGCATAAATAGCTCCGGTCGTTCTATTCTGATAAACCCGTATCGTTCATAAAGTCCGTGCGCATCCTCTGTTGTAAGACCCCATCGTTGCAAGTTCTGCAAGTGCGGATGGTCCATAATCGCTTCCATCAATAACTTGCTTAAGCCATGTTTCCTATAATCTTCCAGAACAAACACATCAAGTATCCAGGCAAAGACTGAATGATCGGACACAACGCGCGCAAACCCTACAAGGTCATTCCCTTTGTAAACACCGAAGCAAATAGAGTTTTCAATTGACCGTCTTACAACCTCGATAGACCGGCCTTTTGCCCAATACGATTCTACAGACAGATAGTGGTGAATCAATCCGACATCAAGTTTAGTTTTGTCAGTTGAAATATAAAAAGCATGTTTCATCGCAGAAGATCATCCTCTTAATATTTTGTCTCCTTAAAATCTTTTGGGACTGAAAAGTCAGAACCTGGTAATGATTTTCGTTCAACGGACACCACCTCCATCGCCATTGAGAATTGAGGTTGCTTAATTTCAACTCTTAACGGCACACCATCGATCTTTTCATAAAACATAGCCTGCTGGTTGTCGCCAATATTATAGTGGGACATCCTCTTTAGGTCAAGTCCCTTTATG
>JAICPX010000216.1 GCA_025929635.1 Chitinophagaceae bacterium | reverse complement strand
TGTAAAAAAACGAAGTCGGCAATATAAATCGTTATCTGTAGTTACAACGACACCATGCGATCCGATAGCCCAACCTGCCGGCCAGACAGTATCGGATCCAACCTTCCTACTTTTTCATCAAAAAAATATTCTGCAAAAAATTTTGCGCAACCAAATAATTGCACTTATATTTGCAACCACTTAATTGCACATAAATACAATGAAAGCAAGACGAGATGTATTCCAGGCGCTCGCCGACCCGACACGAAGGGCGATTCTGTTATTGATCGCCGCCCAGTCAATGACACCAAATGCAATTGCAGAAGAATTTCATTCAAGCAGGCAAGCGGTTTCAAAGCATATTCAGGTTCTTACAGAATGTGAACTGGTGAAGCAGGAGCAAAAAGGTAGGGAGATCTATTATCACATCAACGCAAGCAAAATCAGGGAGATTGATAAATGGATTGAGCAATTCAAAAAGATCCTGGAGACTCAGTTCAATCAATTGGACAACGTATTATCAACAATGAAAAAACAGAAAAAATGATAAATAACCTGCTATTCGATTTTACTGTTGACAAAGCAAAAAAGACGGTATTCATAACCAGGGAGTTTGATGCCGGCCTTTCAATGGTCTGGGATGCTTTTACCAGGGCAGAATTCCTTGACCAATGGGTGGCCCCCAAACCATGGGTCTCAAAAACAAAATATATGGATTTCAAAGTTGGTGGACGAAGATTTTATGCGATGGTAAGCCCGGAGGGACAAGAGCGGTGGGCAATCCAAAAATATACTTCCATTAGCCCAAAAACCAATTTCAAAATGTTTAATGCTTTTGCAGACAAAGATGAAAACCCTGAATTGCCGGGTTCTGATTGGGATTATACTTTTAGCGAACAGAATGGAAGAACAATAGTAAGTATAACTATTTATAACGAATCCCTTGCCCGCATGGAGAAGATGATTGAAATGGGCTTTACAGAAGGATTTAAGATGTCAATGAACAATTTGGAAAATCTGTTGGCGACGTTATCCAAATAATGATAGCGTTACGAAATTCAGAGAATTGGAGTAACTATGAACGTACAAGAAGAGATCAAAAAGTATATTACCAGCCAACCTGAACCAAAACGCGGCGACATGCAAGCGTTGCACGGAACCATTCTGCAAGTAATGCCAAAATGTAAATTATGGTTCCTCGATGGCAAGGACAGTAAAGGAAAAATTGTTTCTAATCCTAATATTGGATATGGATCATATAACATAAAATATGCTGACGGAACAACCAAAGAGTTTTATCAGATCGGGTTGAGTGCAAACACAACCGGGATATCTGTGTACATCATGGGGATCAGGGATAAGAAGTTCTTAGCCAATACCTATGGAAATAAACTAGGCAAGGCCAGCGTAACAGGGTATTGCATCAGGTTCAAAACTATAAAAGATATAAACATTGATATACTTCAAGCGGCAATACGATATGGGGTTAAGGCACAATCCCGATAGCTATCGGGATAAAAATGCTGAGGGTCTGAATAAGTCTGTTCAATCCGGATGACGAATATCATAGATGGCGCTTCTCAATACCCATAATTTTATCTTGCTGAATTTACTCATCGGTCACTATGGAAGTACACCGGCACTCTCATACAGCAAGGAAAAACCGGGCTCATTATGTTTGGGAGTTTTTCATGTTGTTCCTGGCGGTGTTTTGCGGATTTCTCGCTGAATGGCAACTTGAACGTACTATTGAGCATCATCGGGAAAAACAATTTATACGTTCACTGGTGGAAGACCTGAAAAGGGATACTGCGCAGGTAAGATCTTATACACGATACATCCGGATTGTGCTGAGTTATTGTGATTCTGTACAACACTGTATTGGCAATTCTGATATTTTTAAAAATTCGAATAGTTTTTATAATTACTCACGGGAACTTGCCCGATTCACCCGCTATTATCCAACAGACAGAACGATCCAGCAATTGAAGAATGCCGGTTACATGCGGTTGATACGAAACTGGAATGTTTCTAATGCTATAACAGATTATGACAGTAAAACAAAATTCCTGGCAGAACTGGATGCACAGTTGAATGAAGAAATCATTAGATACAGAAAATATCTTGTTGAATTTTTGGATCTTTCGTCTTACGACAGGCAAAACCCGGTGAGTTCATTTATGGATAATAATATAAAAACACAGGGTAATCCCGGCTATATCGTCAATGATATCAGGATGGCAAAAATGATCTATAACCAGGCATTCACATTAAAAATGTTTTTACAGGCTGTTGCTTCTTCCGCGGATGAATTAATCGCCAACGGGAAAAGGCTTCTGGATCTGCTGGAAAGTGACTATGGCCTCAGGTAATTATCATTTACGGCCTTGTCGTTGTTCCGGTATCAGCAGCTTCTTCCATAGTGCTTCGCAGGAACAACAGTAAAATCGAAGGCAACTTACAATTGGAAATGATTAACTTTCTGCAGAAGACCCTGCGTAAAGCAGAATAGCGACCAACTATTTAACCAGCAATTTTATAATAATTTTAAAATGGATTTGAAAAGTCACTTCCTGATACTTTTAGTCCTGGGCATGACAAAGCCGGGATTAACCTATGGACAAGACATAAATATAAAAATTGGATTTAGAGACAGCATTAGATCAGAGATACTTCATGAGACCAGAAAAATATTAATTCATCTTCCTGACGGGTATGACACTTCAAAGCAATCATATACAGTACTATATCGATTAGATGGCAGCCCAAATTCATTGTTTGGAACGGTTGCAGTTGCAAATCGTATGACTGACATTCAAAAAATTATAATTGTTGCCATTGAGAATGTTAACAGGGACAGAGATATGATGCCCGTAAAATCAAATTATTATTCGGGAACTATTGGTGGAGAAAAGTTCCTGAGTTTTATTGAGACAGAGCTTATCCCGATCATTGAAAACAAGTACCGCACAAATCAGAAAAGGATTCTTTATGGTCAATCACTAAGCGGATTATTTACGCTGTATGCCTTATTAACTAAGCCGAAATTATTTGACGCTTATATAGGTTGTAGTGCCGGCTGGTTTGCTGACTGTGATGACTTTTTCATGGAACTAAGCCGTAAAGCATTTAAGGATGCTGGTCAATTCAACGGCAAAAAGATCTTTATGGCAAACTCGTTAATAGATAAGTATGATGCTGATCAAAAGATACATCAACAGATGCTCAACTTCTCTGAACTGCTTAAAACCAAATTAGGGGACAAGGTTAACTATAAATATGTGACGTATGACAACTATGGACACGTACCATATCCTGCTTTTTATGACGGATTGAAATATATTCTTGAATTGCAGGTTAAAAACTAAAAATATACTGCTGGGCTCCACGTAAAGCAGCATGTCAATGACAGTGCTTATCGGTAGACCACACCGTTACAAATGACACATAAATGCCAACAAACCTTTTTAAAGTAACAATACACATGGTTTCAAGTCTTGACGGCATGATTGCCAAAAAAGACAATAGCGTTTCCTGGTTTGAGACATCCGACTACTTCGGGAAAGGAGCTTCTGTTTCTGAAAAAGAACAGGAAGAATTTCTTAAAACAATAGATTGCTATGTAATGGGCGCACGGACTTATGAACATGCCCTGGAACTTTCAAAATCTTATGGGTGGGCATATGGAGACGTGCCGACAATTGTAGTAACTCACAGAAACCTGCCGCTTGAAAGAAAGAACATTGAATTTTATTCCGGCAACCTGGACAAACTGGTGAATGAACGACTAAAACCAAAATACAAGAATGTTTGGCTTGTAGGTGGGGCAATGCTTGCCAAAGATTTCATTCGTCTAAAATTGGCGGACGAAATAAGGTTATCAGTTTTGCCCATTATTTTGGGTGACGGGACACTGTTTTTTGATCATATCGGGCATGAGCAAGTCCTGCACTTAAAAGACGTGACAGCCTACAAAACCGGAATGGTAGAACTATGGTATGAAATAAAGAATGATTAGAAAAGCCGTTCGCCCCGGGGCTTGCCACAATGCCAGTACAACATAATTGAATGGAAAGAGCGGTCTTTCTTCCATAGTTCTTCGCCGGATCGACCGGAAAATATTTTAAACTGTTTGTACACCAAAGAAAGAGGAAGGCACAGCGAAACACCAAGAAACTCCGTTTATCACAGTGTCTTTATGCCTTCGTGGTTTTACCAGTTCTTCTATAGTTCATCACAGCAACAGAAAATAAATTAACTTTCTTCCCGGTAACACAACACAAGCAACAAGGGATTATGGAAGTACACCATCATGCTCATACACCAAGGAAAAAATGGATACATTATTTTTGGGAGTTTTTAATGTTGTTTCTTGCTGTAACACTTGGTTTTTTGGTCGAGAATCAACGCGAGCATTATATAGAGCGTGTCCGGGCAAAAGATTTTTCGAGAGCACTGGTGAAGGACCTGCAACATGATACCGCCACTATTCATCTTCAAAAAAAATCTGCAGAAATATATATAGCAATGGTGGAAGCTTGTTAACCCTTAGAAAACCTGTTTGCTATCGGCGTTGAATCGAATGAAAATAAAAGAAGCGAATTAAAGGAGATGTTGAATATGATTGTTGTTCAGCAAAGAAATTTGCGACGGGTTATAGACGTTGAACGGAAGGAGGCTGAAGCGCTGGCAATTGAATTGATAAATGATCTTAAGAAGGAGTATCATATTAAATTTAGGATATGACTGTTAAATCGTGCATACCTGTTATTCCCAGCGCTGATCTCGGGAAGAGCCTGCGATTTTGGGTTCAAGGTCTTGGTCTAACCATGGACAGGGAAATAAGAAGAGAAAACAAGCTGATCGGCTGCATGGTTCACAACGAACATACATGTTTCTGGCTTAACGAGAGGGAAGGCACGTCGATCACGCCCTCAAACTATGAGGGTATCCGGCTTTACTGGACGCCATCGGATATTCATGCAACAAGAGAACGTTTGAAGCAACTTGGATTCGAAGTGTCAGACATCGGGAACCGGGAATACGGGCAGACAGAGTTTTTTGTAACTGACGATGACGGTTATTCACATTGTTTTGGAATTGCGACAAAGTCATAGGGGAAACCTTATGCTGGAGAAAGAGTAATTGTCACCAATAAGAAGTTTGGAACTCCGGCGTCCGAACCAATATCTGCAATTAGAAATCGTTAACTTTCTGCACAAGAACTTGCGTAAAGCAGGGTGTTTAACACTTTAAATCCTACAATTCATGTTTGTTAATGCTATAGAAGAAGTTGCAAAATTTACAAAACCCATACATACGATCACAAGGTTTTACGGCGAAACAATAGTAAATCCCGGCTCAAGCACTTTGTTTTTTGTCAATGAGCTTGGATGTGCCATTACCTGCAAGCACGTTATCGACCTGGTAGGGGCAAGAGATGCCATAAACAAGCAATACAAAGATTTTAAAGCTGAAAAGAATGCAATAGGAAAAAACAATAAGTTCAATAAAAGGTTGAAAGAGTTAGAGGAAAAATATAAATACAGGGACGAAGTTATCGTCCAATTGAAAGAACAGTTTATCGGGTGCACAAAAGATCCGACGTTTCGGTATAAATGGATAAATCACCCCACATACGACCTGGCCATAGTAATTTTTGAAGATTTCAAAAATAAAGCGTACGAATCGTATGCACACTTTATTAAAGACTCTACTACCCTGAAACAGGGAAAATTTCTTTGCAGGCTCGGTTTCCCTTTTCCTGAATTCACGAACTTTAGATTCAACCAGGATAATGATGACATTGAATGGACAACGGAAGGAATAGCGAATGCCCCGAGATTTCCTGTTGAAGGAATGCTTACAAGGAATTTCGCCACTGATGGTAAGATCTGGGGGATTGAAATGAGCACACCCGGACTCAGGGGCCAAAGCGGTGGCCCTTTGTTTGACGCGGACGGAAACATCGCAGGTGTACAGGCAGGCACCCACCACTTGCATCTTGGATTTGACATGAAGAATGTTGAGTATAAAGCAAACGGCAGAACAATAAAAGTCACTAACCAGCCATTTTTACACGTTGGACAATGTATCCATGTTGATGTTATAAAGGATTTTTTGAAATCAAACAATATCAGGTTTTATGAGAGGTAACTCTAAGATGCCTGCAACACCAGTTTTGTGAAAGCAGGTTCACCAAACTTTCTCAAAGCGGCAAGCAATGATCCATGTTTGGCGGCAACTAACGGGAAAAAGATAATTATTCCTGATGGCTATCGGGATAAAAAAACAAAATATGAGAAAACTAATTGCAGCAATGAATATGAGCCTTGACGGGTTTTGCGACCACACCGCAATGATTGCAGATGAAGAAATACATGAACACTATAATGACCTGTTAAGGAATTCAGGCATTCTTATATACGGAAGGATAACCTATCAACTGATGGAAAGCTATTGGCCAACGGTCGTGAAAAATCCAACCGGTAATAAACCCACGGATGACTTTGCGGTGCTGATCGACAATATTTCAAAGATCGTATACTCCCGCACGCTGAAAAATGTTGATTGGAAAAACACAACTTTAAAAAAAGAGATCGTCAAAGAAGAGATTTTAGAGCTCAAGCAACAAGCGGGTAAACCCATTGTAGTTGGCAGTCCGGGCCTGATAGTGGCCTTAGCCCAACTTGACGTCATCGATGAATACCAGTTGGGCATTCAGCCAATTGTTTTAGGAACCGGGTTACCACTATTTAAAAATATCCGGGATAGAATTGATCTTAAACTCTTAAAGACAAAAACATTTGCTTGTGGTGCAGTATTTCACTACTATGAGCGGGTAAAAAAATGAATGGCACTGACTCCGTAGCTCAGTTGGTAGAGCAGCTGACTCTTAATCAGCGGGCCGAGAGTTCGAGTCTCTCCGGGGTCACTATAAATGAAAAAAGGTCCGCTAAGAAGAGATCCGCCCGATGAGAACTTCCTTAGATTTGATTAACGACGGCCTTATCTGCAAAACCATAAGTTAACGGCACTATGTTTAAATCGTTTCTATTCATTATCGTATTCGTTTCTTCCTGTCTGTTCATTTCCGGTTGCAACAGCTATGAAGAAGAATCTGAACCTGGAATCGGAAGTAAACTCAATTTTTGGGATATGTCGTTTGACGAAAAGAAGATTGCACTCAGTACCGGCTTGTTTCAAACCTGGTGACTGGCATATTATGAACTCTACGATCTAGAATAAAATGAGTATAATAATTACAATTTTACTTGTATTAGCAGGCATCATTGCCCTGCTTTTGATCATTGCGCTTTTCATAAAGAAGGAACATTATGTAAGGCGGGAAATTATCATCAATGCGCCCCGGCAAAAAGTATTTGACTATGTAAAACTGCTCAAAAACCAGGACAAGTTCAACAAACACGCCATGGAGGGCCCGGATAGAAAAAGAGAATACAAAGGAACGGACGGGACCGTTGGA
>JAICPX010000181.1 GCA_025929635.1 Chitinophagaceae bacterium | reverse complement strand
CAGAATCATCTAAAATATTTGTGACAAAAGCAACATCTTCAATAAATAAATTACAGCATTTGATCGACCAATTGTTAGATGCAAGTAAGATACAGGCTGGCAAACTCAAATTCAATAAAGAGGAATTAGATCTTACAAAACTGGTTGAGCAATGTATCGAGAACAGTCAATACATGTACCCTGCAATTAAAATAGTAAAGGAGCTGGAAAACGATATCACAGTGTACGGAAATGATGAACGCCTGGAGCAGGTGGTGATGAATCTTATCAACAATGCGGTCAAATATTCACCGAATAACAAAGAGATCGTGGTAAAGGCAGTAAGAAACGGAACCAGGGCAATGGTTTCAATCAAGGATTATGGGATCGGTATGTCAGCTACGGATCAAAAGTCAATATTTGAAAGATTTTACCGGGTGAATGGTCATGATGGCACGATGCCGGGCCTTGGTATGGGGCTTTACATTTCATCCGAGATCATCAGGGAACATGACGGCGAGATCAAAGTAAAAAGCAAACTAAACGAAGGGTCCGTGTTCTCATTCATGCTTCCTTTGGCTGGTCAAAATAATAAGGCAAGCTGATCCGCCGGGTTTACCGCAATATTCTTATTTTTCCACCGTTTTTATGAAGCAAGTCAATTGGTTTAATTTTTGGAACTGATATTCTATGAAACAAGAAACCGTGCCACCAATATTCAACGGGAAAAGCACACTACTCAAGAAATCACTTTTTATTGTTGTTGGAACCACCTTTTTGGTGTTGATCTTCGCTTATTACCCCTTAATTAATAAATCACAAACAGGCGTTACGCCCGATCTTCATAAGAAGGATACTGTAAAAGCAGATGAGGCAAAACCCGCTGTGCCATCTCTTTCCTTTAAAGAAAAGATGGAACACATGATCAACGGGGATTCGTCAGGCAAGTGGGTGGCTGATAAGCCAGCGCCCCCGGATGGATCAATACTCCCTTTCAAAAGGATCGTTGCTTTTTACGGTAATCTTTATTCAAAGCAAATGGGGATATTAGGTGAGTTACCTAAACAGGAGATGCTTGACAAATTAATGGAAGAGGCCAAACGATGGCAGGAAGCCGATACGCTTATGGAAGTGGTACCAGCGCTTCATTATATCGCCGTTACAGCCCAGAACCTGCCAGGTAAAGGGAATAAATACCGGTTAAGAATGCCCTTTCACCAAATTGATTCGATATTGAAAATGGCGGAGCAAATAAACGCCATTGTTTTTCTTGACATCCAGGTAGGATTAAGTACGCTCCAGGATGAGCTACCCGCACTTGAAAAATATTGGCAACTGCCGAACGTGCATCTTGGTATCGACCCTGAATTTTCAATGAAAGGCGGACAAAAGCCCGGTTCGGTGATCGGGTCATTTGATGCTGACGATATTAATTATACAGTTGATTATCTCGAAAAGATCGTTAAGGATAATAATCTTACTCCAAAGGTTCTCGTGATCCATCGTTTCACCCAGGGGATGGTAAAGAATTATAAGAATATCAAACTAAAGCCTGAAGTGCAGATCGTAATGGACATGGACGGTTGGGGAGTACCTGCTAAAAAAATAGGAACATATAAACACTTCATTCATCGGGAACCGGTTGAATATACAGGGTTCAAACTCTTTTACAAGAATGATACAAAGAACAATGGCCGCTTGCTTACACATGAAGAGCTCTTGAAATTAAAACCAAGGCCGGTTTATATTCAGTATCAATAAACAGTGGTCGGCTGAATCGTTGTTGTTAGCTTCCAATGCTCCATGATCAGTGCGTGTAATCCTAAGACGTGGTTTAGAATTTTAGCATTGTATATCCCTGTAACTGGTACGTTGTGATCGTAGTCAACCCCGCGCTGGCTACTTTGGCTTCTGGCACCAGTTTGCTTTTATCAATATTCCGCTTCAGCATTGTTTGACCACATACATAGAACTCGGTTCCTGCATCATGCAGTTCTTTTATCAGTTCAAGATTCGGGTTATCTACTTTAAATTTTTCCTTATACATCTGGTTACCAAAAACCGCATAGGTCGCCATCTTGCGCAACACTACTACTACATGAATTTTTTCTTTAGGAACACCTTCGGCAGCATGAAGATTGATGAGCGTCGCGATAGCTTCGAGCCATTCATTCAGCGAATCGGGTTTCGCAGCATTTTCAGTAAGTTCTACGATTATTTTATAATAGATGGAAGGGTCCGGCTTATGATCAGCATTTGGAATTTGATAAACCGGGCCAAAAGATTTGATCACCGGGTTGAGTTTTGGTTGTTTCATCTGGCCTGTCACGGCAGTATGAGCAATGAGAATAAACATGAAAATGAATAACTTTTTCATACAATTAATTTCATACAATGTATCGAGAATCAAAGGACATTTCTTTCGAAATGAAATAAGCGGCGCTTTTTGCTGGCTCACTGGTTTTTGATCTGTCTGTTTGGTTGCTTATAAAAAAGCCCCGACAAGTATCGGAGCTTCTAAACGTTGGCCAGAGAATCGAACTCTGCGGGGGAATTCAAAGGTCCCAGACAAAATACCAACATTTATAATTTGAACCTACCGGCTCTTTTTGCCAGCCGGCTTAAGTAAGTTTGTTTGTTTTGTAAAATATAGCCTGCCTTTTTATCAAATTCGGCTTTGTTTGTAATCCATCTCATGAATCCTGGCAATGGGTTTTTGTCGGGCAGGCTATAATTGATGTTATTTGTCGCCAGTCTGAACCTGTTCCATTTATCGGATGAAGGATAAGTATTATTTAATGAGATCGTTTGAAGCAGCAGATGGTGCAGGCGGAAATTGTACTTATTAAGTAACACCCCGGTTTTACTTTTATAAGTATCCCTGAATGCAATTGATAAAATGCGGTAAGCGTCAGTTAATGCTCGGTCGTTGATTCCGGCAGCCAATCTTGTCAGGGCAAGCAATTCAAGTATGATTCCTGATTTTTCTTTATTGAAGCGATAAGGTGGTTTAACTTCCACTTCCCAGGTTGCAGACCCAATTATTGCCTGCCGCCTGATGGTGGGATATTTGGAAAAAATTCTTCCGGAAGGCAGGTGTATCACTTTCGTCTTTGTATTAAGAACAAGCCGATCGATCGGGAGAAATTCCTGCAGTTTCTTACAGCAGTCATTAATAACATTCGTTCCAGCGGCCATCGACTTTTGAAAAGGTATCAACAGCGCCGACAGTACTGTTAATTTGAAACCATTATTCAGAAATTTCCGGCGTGAAGCAGATAGGTTTTGGTGCTGTGTCATTGTTTGTGATAATAAAAATATTTTTTATCGTTGAAAAAATGATCCGGCGTGTATATAACTTTTGTTCTATATGATCACAAATTCCGTATCATTGTTTATGTCATTGTCGTTCAAACCGCCGGCCTGGGCGCATCCAACAAATGTCTATGAAGTTAATGTCCGCCAGTATACTCCCGAAGGAACGCTGAATGCATTTGCTTCACATTTGCCAAGGCTAAAAGACATGGGCGTAGAAACGCTTTGGTTCATGCCCCTGCAACCAATCGGCAAGCGCCATCGCAAAGGGACCCTTGGCAGCTACTATTCTATCAGCGATTATATTTCACTGAATCCTGAATATGGAACATTTGATGATCTTGCAGTCCTCATTGATGAAATACACAGTAATGATATGAAAGTGATCATTGATTGGGTGGCCAATCATACCGCATGGGACCATGTGTGGACGCTGACGAGACCGGACTTCTTTTCAAAAGATGACCATGGAAATTTCCGACCACCTTACCCGGACTGGAGTGACGTGATCCATTTGAACTATCAAAACGATGAACTATGGATCGCCATGGTGGATGATATGAAGTTCTGGATAGATAATTTCGGTATTGATGGATTCAGGTGTGACATGGCCCACCTGGTACCACTTGATTTTTGGAGACATGCGAGGACCAGGCTCGACAAGGAAAAGAAATTATTCTGGCTCGCCGAAACAGAAGATGTACATTACCATGACGTGTTTGATGCCAGCTATACCTGGGAGTTTCTTCACAAAATGGAATCTTACTGGAGAAGAGAAACTGATATCAAAGGAATTATTGACGTTTTGCAGCGTTATGAAAATTCGTTTCCCAAAAAGGCGCTGAGGGTTTTTTTTACATCAAATCATGATGAGAACTCACACAGTGGCAGTGAATATGAACGGATGGGACACGCCGCGAAAGCATTTGCCGTCTTCTGCTCGACCTGGAATGGGATCCCACTAATTTATAGCGGCCAGGAAATGCCAAATACGCATCGATTGAAATTTTTTGAGAAAGATGCTATCCCCTGGACAGGGACCTTTGGCCTGCATAACTTTTATAAGACCTTTTTGAAACTTCATAGTTATCACCCGGCATTATGTGCAGGTGATGAGACTATCGATACGTTCTTTATTTCAACTTCAGAAAATGACAGGATATTATCATATATGCGCAGGAAAGGAGAGAGAGCCGTGGTCACCTTCCTTAATCTTTCCAGTGACAATGGGCTTGAGTTTAAGGTACCAGATGAAAGAATTTCGGGCAAATTCAAAAACATTTTAACTGAAGAATTGGAAGACCTTACCGGACGCACCCTGGTAATAAACGCATGGGATTATCTTGTGTATGAGAAATGAAAAACCGTCTCGCCTGGGCGAGACGGTTCAATTCCGAAAGCCTGACTTATTAATTAGTCAGATCAAGCGGGTAAGTATAACTTCCTCTGAAACCAGGATAGAAGCCTTCTAATTTCACTGTGCCCAAAGCACTATTTAATATGCGGCTTAATTCTTCGATGGACTTAATAGATTTGCCGTTCACACTGGTGATCACAAAACCCTCATCCATTTTTGTTTCGCTAAGCTTACCGCCTTCTTTGATTTTCTTTACAACAACGCCACCTGCTACATCATATTCATCAGCTTTTTTTGAATCAAGGTTAGCTAACTCTGCACCGATAATGTCACCGGCTGACGCGAGGTCAATATTGCTGATCTTCGATCTTAATGTAACAGTTGTATTATATTCTTTACCACCACGTAAATAGGAGATCTGCACTTTATCATTTGGTCTGAAGCCGGCTATTTGAGCACTCATTTCAAGACCACTGCTAACGCGGTTATTGTTTACTTTAGTGATAATATCTCCTTTCTTGATACCTGCTGCATAAGCACCCCCATCACTTGGTACGGCAGAAACATAAACACCTTCACCATCTTTTACACCCAATTGCTTCATTTGTTCTTCACTGAGATCGCCTGCATATTGAATACCGAGATAACCTCTTTGCACATCTCCAAACTCAACGATATCATTTACGATCTTCTTTGCCAGGTTCACAGGAATAGCAAATGAATAACCTGCATAAGTACCACTTGGGGCCAAAATTGCCGAGTTAATACCAACCAGCTTCCCATCTGTAGAAACCAATGCTCCACCACTATTACCCTGGTTTACCGCTGCGTCAGTTTGAATAAATGATTCAACAGGGGTTTGACTTTGTCGACTGTTGATACCGATTGATCTTCCTTTTGCGCTGATGATACCAGCTGTCACAGTCGTTTCAAGTGTTAGCGGATAACCAATTGCCAGAACCCACTGACCTAATTTCAGCTCATCTGAATTTCCATAAACCAGGTAAGGGAGCCCGGTGCCATCAATTTTCAGGACGGCGAGGTCAGTACTTGGATCTTTACCGATCAACCTGGCTTTATAAGTTTTTTTGTTATGAAGGGTGACATTTATTTCACCTGCAACACCTCCGTTCTGATCACTAACAACGTGGTTATTGGTGACAATATATCCATCATCGCTGATCAACACGCCGCTACCGGAAGCTCTCTGCTCCGGAATGATCTGTGGTCCGAAATTGAAGAGGTCGTCAAACCAATCATCAATCGTTCCGCGGTTACGGCGAGGAAGGTCATTACTCACTTTTTGAGCCGCAATCTTTGTTTTTATGTGTACCACAGCCTGAACCGAGGCATTTGCTGCCTGGGTAAAATCAATATTTGTCCCTGCTGTCGCCACACTGCCATCAGTAAACCCTGCATAATTGGCAGGCAATTTTGACTCTGATTGAATGGCTACAACCTTTTTATCTGTAAATTTTGAATAACCCCATACACTGGCAAGAGCAGATCCACTGCTAATTGCCACAATTAAAAGCACATTTTTAAATTTCATGGTAGTTAATTAATTTTTATTCTAAGCGTTTCAAATTATATGCCTATGCAAAATAACGATATAGTTTCCTGAAAAAATGACCCTTCAACCAGTTTAACATACCGTTTACCAAGACTTTCGTATTTCGGGATATAAAATTAATAACATTTATTGACAGGAAATAGTCCAAAAATTCACAAGTTGATAAGAAAGTTTAATGTATTAATACCGTCGGCATAATCGGTCAGGGAAGGGATTTGCCCCCGTCCGAATGGAATATGGCTGTGACCTACGATGCACTGCAGGTCTTCACACGATCCTAGTTTTTCAACCACGAGATTTTTATCAGAATAAAATTCATAATTGAGCTGGGCGATGGGTGAAAAGACAGATGTATTTTCCAGGAGAATGATCGACTCATTCGTCATATAGAACTTTCCATTCAGAATGTGCAATGCAAGATAGTAGTCATAATTATTCTTGTATTTGTTATGGTCTTTGAAATAGCTATACTTTCTAAATATGTTAAGCAATGGTACAAAATCGTAGCCTTTCGGGACAAAGATCTTGGTCACATTGCGGCATCCCATTCCAAAATAAAGATGAACATCATCGGCAATTCTTTCGAGTTCTTCCGTTGTTTCAGTTCCTTCCAGTATGGCCACTGAAGTCCTGTTGCGACGAATGATGTGAGGGTATTTATTAAAGTAGTATTCAAAATACCTTGCTGAATTGTTACTACCTGTGGTAATATAGGCGTCACAACCTTTCAACATTAATTCAAAGGTTATTAAATCGTGTATTTCACCGTGCTCAGAAGGTCCTAAAGGACTCCTTTGGAGAGTACTTTCGGACCATTCTTTGAGTTTTTCCACTAAGTGTTTAATAAGGATCTCATCTTTCGATGACGCCTTTATTACCGCCTTATGCCCCGAAATAAATACAGATAGCAGATCATGAAAGCCTACCATTGGAATATTCCCGGCCATTACTATCCCAACCTTTTTTGGTTGGACATTTTCGAAATTATAAGTAGATATCCATTGTTCAAGTTTTTGTTTGGAGAGGAACTGTTCGGCAATATTCTTTACAGCAAGATCAACAAATGGCGGGGTGAACCAGGGGTTTGACAGACTTGCCCTGTGTTTTGCATCTGCCCAGTTTTTATCGTCTGACAAAATATATTTGCCAAGGCGTACGAGGAGCTCAATTCTCATTTGTAAATTCATCTCAGCAAGTTATATTTGTCGGGCAAAAGTAATTCTCAACCCTCAATTTAATTTTATGGCAATTAAGATTACAGAAGAATGTATCAACTGCGGTGCCTGCGAACCCGAATGTCCAAATAATGCGATCTATGAAGGTGGGGTAGAATGGGCAATGTCCGATGGCACAACGGTTAAAGGGACCTATACACTGATGGATGGAACAACGATCGACGCTGATCAAAAGAACCCGCCTGTAGCGACTGATATTTATTATATCGTTCCAAATAAATGCACCGAATGCCAGGGTTTTCATGAAGAGCCTCAATGTGCTTCTGTTTGCCCGGTTGATTGTTGTGTGCCCGATGAAATGTATAAGGAAACAGTTGACGAATTACTTGCCAAGAAAGAAAAGATGCACCTTGGATAATGCAGATAATGTGGAAAATTTTTCTGAATTAAGTATTGCAAAAGGATTTTATTGAGTTAACTTTAATACACAAACAAGCGGCGAGTGAGCTGCGAAAACAGGCGGGTGATATGTTCCGCTGTAAAAAGGTGAAGGGAAATCGTCCTTCACCTTTCTTATTTTAGCCAGTGGCCATAAAACGATGTTATAATCTTCTTTTTTCTGCCCTTTAGTTTTTATTAAAGCAATTTTTCATCAATATTTGCGTCTGTAAATCACCTGGAACCACACATGACCAAGAAAAACATCGCGCTAGTAACCGGTGGATTCTCCGGCGAAGCGGTAATATCCTATAAATCGGCCCATACGATCGATAAAAACCTCGACAGGGAGAAATTCAATGTATATAAGATCGATATTAACCCCAAGGGCTGGTTTTATGAAAATGGCAATGGAAAGAAGATTGAGATCAATAAGAATGATTTCTCCTTACAGATTGATAGTGGCCCAATAAAATTCGATGCAGTATTTATCGGCATGCATGGAACGCCCGGTGAAGATGGAAAACTCCAGGGTTATTTTGATACCTTAAGAATCCCCTACACAAGTTGCGATGCAGGCAGTTCGGCTATCACCTTTAATAAAAGATATACGGTTGCTGTGGCGTCAATGGCAGGCATTCCAGTTGCAAGATCATTTCATTTATTCAGACATACTCCCGTTCCAACACAACGGATAAT
>JAICPX010000693.1 GCA_025929635.1 Chitinophagaceae bacterium | reverse complement strand
CCTGCTACAAAACCGTCAAGCGATAGGTGAATAAATGAAATTATTTTTCTTATATGGTTCTATTTTTTATTTACAAAAGCTGCAGCTTTGTCAAGCATGGCTTGCAATGTTTCTTTTGACAGGTATTTTCCATTTACAAAGACTGCATTTATCCTTTGAGTGTTGTGAATAGCAGTCAAGGGATTTGCATCAAGCAAAACCATATCAGCGATCTTACCTTTTTCAATTGTTCCTAGTGAATCTATAGCTCCCAAGAACTTAGCAGGGTTGATAGTGGCAGTTTGTAATGCTTCCAGGGGACTGAAACCTGCATCAACAAATAATTGCAACTCATCATGAAGACTAAAACCCGGGTATAAATAAGGATTATCAAAATCAGTACCGGCTAAAAAATTAATGCCGGCTTTTTTCATCTGAAGTACTTGAGCCAATGCACGGTTTAAATAATCGGGTGATGCTTTTCTTCGTAACCGTGAACCCGTTGCTTTCATCCACGATGCTTTTTCTGAAGATGAAATATATTTTAAACGTGGATCATTTACTATAACTAATGAATCAGTGGCGAATCTTTTGTAAAGCACCATTGTTGGACAGTGCCAAACATTTTTTTCTGCCATGTACCGAAAAATTGCAAAAGCTTTGTCGTGATCACATAATTCCAATGCTTGTTCGATAATTGGAACTATCGATGAGTTTACCGCGATAGAATCTTTCAATTCCTTTTTTGTCTCTGCAATAAAATTTTCACAATCATCTTCAAAAACAATTCTGCTTCCCGTAAGATGCTCAACACTGCGTTGTCCGGCATCTGCAGCTTCTTTTAAAAGGATCCGGTTAGGAATATGACCTGCAAAAGGGATGTTTTGTTTTTTACATTCGTCAGCAATAGCGAAATAAGCTTTTCGTGGAAGACGATTGTAAGTTTTTACAAAATCAATACCTGCAGCTTTTATCTGCTGAACAATTTGTCTTGCACTTACCTCCATAGTTGCCGTATCCGAATTGGTCCATTGTGATGGAAAACCATCTACCATTGTTCCTACTGCGCCGATTCTTGGCACCGTTCCCGGCAACTCATAAGCTTGCTTACGCCAACGATTCACTTCCGGCATTGATTCCATTTTCGTCCACATTTCCCGAATGCCGGTTACACCGTTGGCGATGTACATGGAGAAGTCGTTTGTATCAGGTGGTGTTTTCGAGATGTTATTAAATACATGAACATGCATGTCCCATAGCCCCGGGATCAGAAACTTGTTCCTCGCATCTATGATAAGAGCATTTTTTGGGATCTTAGCTTTTGAAGTTTTTTCAATAGAACTAATGCGGTTTCCATTGATGATAACCGCCATGTCCGTTTGAATGGGAGAACCGTTGACATCGATAATGTTTACATGCTTAAGAACAGTATATGATCCATCATCCTTTTGCGCAAGAACAGTTAATGACATAAGCAGAAACAGAAAATTGATCGCTATTCTCATTCTCTACTGTTTATTGTTTTAGAACGATAAATAACTGAAGGTCGTCAACCAGTTAGTGCAATGACAT
>JAICPX010000493.1 GCA_025929635.1 Chitinophagaceae bacterium | reverse complement strand
TGTACATACAAATGAAAGTGGCTGCTTCAAGATAAGTACTATTCTACCCGGTGATTACCCCGGACAAAAGAACAGCAGGCATTTACATTATATTATTAATGCGAAAGGATTTAAAGAGACCAAAAGCATCCTTTTTTTTAAAGGATTTACGACAACAAACATTACCGGCGAGGGACCATTATCAGTACTTGATATTAAGAAAGATAAAAAAGGCAATTGGACCGGATCGATCGACATATACATCGACCGAATTGACTGATCGCGGATAGGGTTTTCGTTTGAGGCAAACAGGGATCATCTTCCGCCGGTACTAAGGTCAATTATTTCGGCAACCTTCGAGATCTTTGTAACGGGAAATTCACCTTTTTTTCCATGTTCCCGGATCAGTTCTTCATTGTCGGCAATATACACACAGTATATCTTGTCGTCCGTTACATAACTATGCAGCCATTGAATGCCTTTGTTACCCATCTCAGAAAGTACGTTCGCTGAATGATTTGATATTTCCTGCAATTTTTCATGGGAGGCAGCTCCGATTCCCGGAATGCTTCGTTCAATTACATATTTAGGCATATACTCTTTTGTCGTTAAATTAAACGCTTTTGCAGAGAACGCCAAATTGAAAGACAGATTCCTAACGTCCATTGTTTGAGACGGTATATAGTAATACATCAACGTGGTCAGAAATGAGCGATGACCTCATAAGTATTCACTGATACTAGTGTAACCGGCGCACCAGGCGGTGGTCCTTGTGAACCGATCCGTTGCG
Organism: Chitinophagaceae bacterium; assembly: GCA_025929635.1. GTDB lineage: Bacteria > Bacteroidota > Bacteroidia > Chitinophagales > Chitinophagaceae > VBAS01. The sequence goes on along the minus strand of JAICPX010000493.1, from coordinate 2,757 downwards.
CTGTTTCTTTGGCGTTCTCTTCGGTATCGTAAACCTGGATGGATCGGAGTATGTCCCCGTTTATGTCCTGTAGCCAGTATGCGGTTATAATCCCCCGATGCGTTCTCGCCCTTGGCACAACCATATTATTAAGCATGTCTCTTGCTTCTTGTTCCCGGTCGGGATCAACTTTTACATCAATAATGACTCCGTGCATAAACCAACTGTTTTTTGGAAAAGTTAGTTCATTTTGCTGGTTGTTCGAAGAACTATTGAACAGAGGCATTTGTACCGCATCACTAGCGAAAAGGTAAGAGTTTCCACACCATAATGTTATTCATCTAAGCCTTTGCTTTCTACTCTATAATTTTTGCGGCTGTGAATATCGTTGTGTCGTTTCTGAACCCGTAGCCGCGTGTTCCCTGGTTTATATTCTTACTTAATTCTCTCTCTTCCTATTCGCCGGCAGGTTCCCATAATTGGATTTTGTTTCCTTCCCCGTCTAAAATATGAACGAATTTTCCGTACTCATATGTTGCTATTTCATCTAACACGATCACTCCTTCCTTGTTTAACTCTTCAACTAATGCTTCTAAATTGTCTACTCTGTAATTTATCATAAAATCCTTTTTTGAAGGGTCATAGAGTTTTGCATTTTCTGAATTAAGGTTCCATTGTGTAAGTCCTTTCTTTTTGCCTTCTGCATCCTGGTACCACTCAAAAGATGCCCCATACTGACCTGCATCTATTCCCAGGTGTGTTTTATACCACGCTTTCAATTTGTTGGGGTCTTTACATTTAAAGAAGATACCGCCAATGCCTGTTACTTTTTTCATATTGTTTGCGTATTAAATTATTTGGTATAGTTCTTCCGTTTTAAAATTAATGAACTGATCAGTGTGACGATCAGGCCGACCGGTAGAATTATCGCGTAAGTCATCATCGCATTAAAAAATGGATTTTTATACATCCTGGCAAAGTTTTCCATTTCTTTTGTTTTCTCAACTATTTCTACCTGGCTTGCTCCACTTGTTTTTAACCTGTCAAGTTCATAGGTGAAATTCTTTTCTATAAAACCGGGTGGCATGAAAAAAAAATAGTCAATAAGCCATGCAATGACAAAAATGGTGGAAGCGATCAACACCATCAGGATCCCCACTTTAAATGCTTTGCCAAAACTGATAACTCCTCCATTATATTTATCCCTGTAATTACGAATGCCAACATATACTATTGAAAACGCGATGAGCATAGAAGCATACCCGATGAGCATACTTGTATCATAATCAACGTTGCCGGCGCAATAACTCAGGTAGTTGGTAGTAAACAGCATTAAAACAGAAACAACGACGCCCGCTGTGAGTCCGTAGACGATAATATTCTTTTTCATTTTTTATCCTTTATTGGTGCAAATCTGGCTACCGCACAGCTTTTTCCGGTCATACTTTCGGCTATTTTTCTGGTGTGCTGTTCATTTTGATACCAAAGTATGAGGTTTTTAAGAAGCTTTCTGAAAATATAAAATTACCATATAGAACCGGTAGGGAACGGCGAAAATACACTTAGCTTTTATGGGATGAGATGTAACCTCCTCGCCTTTTCAACCGCCTGTATCCGTCGTTTCACCTCTAACTTTTCAAAAAGGTTTTGAATATGCGTTTTGACGGTGCTTAATGAAATAAAAAGTTTTGCGGCAATTTCCTGGTTGCTGTGTCCCTGGGCCAATAGATTCAATATTTCCAATTCCCGCTTGCTTAGTTCAAGCTGGGTGACAACTGATGTATCCAATACAAAATTTTCATTCCTGGTTACATACACTTCCTTTTCTACAACAACGGTTTCAATTTTTGGTTTTGAAAGTTTTAAGGCAAGCCATATGCCCAATCCCGTAAAAATGACCGCAATAAACCCTATGTAGATCTCAAATGAATGATTAAATATTATAAACCGAAGTTCTAACCATTTGAGAAGAAACAGCAGAAAGGCCAAACTGATGCTATAAAGTATGACCGCCTTATTTTTTAGTAAAAAGTTTTTATTAGCTGCCATGGTGAGGATGAGAATATTGATACCTGGTGTTTTATTTTTCCCGGCCGACGAGTCTCCTGCCCGAAATTAAAGATTGTTTCCTACAGAAAAATTGCAGTTACTTGTCGCTCCTGTGCTCCTCCCGGATCAGCAGTAACGATTTGAGTTGCTGCCTCCGGAACATGATTGCCTGCAGATCCGGTTTCGCGGTTTAATGGAAGTAGGGACGCGTCGGCCACAGCACGCATTATTCTAAAAATATTTTCCCTGTGTAATCAATAAAACATTTTCTAAATAGTGATAAAAACCTGGTTCCTGTCAGCCGATATTAGCGATCCATTTTATTAGGTAGCGTGATTACTTTTCGAGAATGTTTTTCAACGTCAACAAACTTTCATCCATATCTTTCGGAAGCATTCTCTCCATCATTGGTATCATCAGGTTTAAAGGATATTTCAATGTACCGGAATTGGTCCAGGATACTTTGGTTTGATCATCGGATAAAGATTCTGTCTCCATGATTATACTGGCGGTAGCTGCCATCGGTTTTAGAAAACGAATTTCTGCATCCATTCTTTTCCCCTCAACAATATTCTTAATTTCCTTTTCTCCTACACCCGCTTTCTTATTTCCGCTCCAGGAATAGATAAACCCAACGGTTCCGTCTGTCCCTTTATATTCCCTATTCCTGTCAGGGCCGGCCATTGCGTGCTTGTTGAACGTGTCCTGGTTTTTGAGCAGTTTTACATA
>JAICPX010000015.1 GCA_025929635.1 Chitinophagaceae bacterium | reverse complement strand
CCTGCTTTTCAGCAGAATGGTTTTCCACAAATATCTTATGTCTCTAAATCCCCTTTGCCTCCTGCTTCGCATAGCTCGCAGTCGCAATGACGTGGGACTTTGGGAAAAAACTTTATTTAAGAACATTCCAGTAAAGAGCTAAAAAGAAAAATGACCAACCTAAATCACCTCTTTAGGGGGACAGGGGTTTATTCCACTGCCTTGGCGCCTTCCACCAGTACTGTTACTTTATTATTCAGTACTTCAACAAAGCCGGCTTGTATATCAAAATTTGCCATATGGTTTTGCTTGTCTTTTAAAACCTTTAAGCGACCAGGTTTTAATGCGCTGATCAATGGTGCATGTTTTTCCAAAACCTCAAAGCTCCCGGTAATACCCGGCAATTGTACGCCGTATACTTCGCCAGAATAAAGTTTTTTCTCAGGAGTTAATATCTCTAAATTCATCGTTTAAGTCGTTTAAAGGTTTAAGGTTAACGTTAAACGTCTTAAACGTTAAACCTTTCAAACCATCATTATCCCTGAGCCGCCGCCAACAACTTCTTCCCTTTCTCCATCGCATCATCAATCGTCCCCACCAGGTTAAATGCAGCTTCCGGATAATCATCCACTTCTCCATCCATGATCATATTGAAGCCACGGATAGTTTCTTCAATCGGAACCAACACACCTTTCAAACCAGTGAATGCTTCAGCTACATGGAATGGCTGTGACAAGAAACGCTGAACTTTTCTTGCGCGCTGTACCGTCATTTTATCATCATCACTCAATTCATCCATACCAAGAATAGCAATGATGTCCTGTAATTCTTTATAACGTTGTAGGATCAATTTTACCTTATTAGCACAATCATAGTGAAGGTTACCAACGATCTTTGGCGTTAAAATCCTTGATGTTGAATCCAATGGATCAACCGCCGGATAGATACCAAGGTCAGCGATCTTACGGCTCAATACCGTCGTCGCATCAAGGTGCGCAAATGTTGTTGCAGGTGCCGGATCGGTCAGGTCATCCGCCGGTACGTAAACCGCCTGCACAGATGTAATAGATCCATTCTTTGTTGACGTAATTCTTTCCTGCATCAATCCCATCTCGGTGGCTAGTGTTGGCTGGTAGCCCACCGCTGATGGCATACGACCCAACAAAGCTGATACTTCAGAACCTGCCTGTGTAAAACGGAAGATATTATCGACGAAGAACAAGATGTCCTTACCTTTTCCCTGGCCATCACCATCACGGAAATACTCTGCGACTGTCAACCCACTCAACGCTACCCTGGCACGGGCACCCGGTGGTTCATTCATCTGACCGAATACGAATGTTGCTTTTGAATCTTTCAAACCTTCCATACTCACTTTGCTCAGATCCCATCCGCCTTTTTCCATGCTATGCTTGAATTCATCACCATATTTCATGATACCTGCTTCGATCATCTCACGCATCAGGTCATTTCCCTCGCGGGTTCTTTCACCCACACCGGCAAATACTGATAAACCAGAATAAGCCTTTGCAATGTTATTGATCAACTCCTGGATCAAAACTGTTTTGCCAACACCAGCGCCACCAAATAAGCCGATCTTGCCACCTTTTGCATAAGGTTCGATCAGATCGATTACTTTAATCCCGGTATACAATACTTCGGAAGAAGTTGAAAGGTTTTCAAATGCTGGTGGCTTGCTGTGGATCGGGCGACCACCTTTTTTTGAAACAGCGGGTAATCCATCGATCGGGTCACCTGTTACATTAAAAAGACGTCCATTAATATCTTCGCCAACGGGCATTGCTATGGCAATACCGGTATCCACTACTTCGAGACCACGAACCAGGCCTTCAGTTCCATCCATAGCTATACAACGAACACTATCTTCACCCAGATGCTGCTCAACTTCAAGCACCAGCGTATCTCCATTTGGTCTTTTGAGTTCTAATGCATTATAAATTTCAGGAAGTGTGCCTTCAAACTGGACATCGACCACCGCACCAATGATCTGCTTGATTTTACCAACTTTACCCATAGTAAGAATTTGAGGTCTGAAGTCAGAAGTATGAGGTCTGAGGCCCGAAGTCTGATCTTGGTGCAGTCACCTTCTCATCTGACTTCTGACTTCAGTCTTCTGACTTCTGATTTGAGGCCGCAAAGGTAAGGGTGAGACATCATAAATAGACAATTGGAAAAGAGAAAATCTTGGTTGTGGAAAAACCTGTTGGCTCCTCCAATATCTTTGTTAACTCACTGAGCTATATATCCTCCATCAACAGGGAATAGTGCACCCGTGGTAAATGAGCTTTCGTCGGATAATAAAAAGGCAGCTGTCACAGCAATTTCTTCGGGTAAACCGATCCGTCCCCAGGGTTGAACCCCATCAAGACTTTTGTAAACTTCAGCTTTGCCTGTGCCTGTTAGTTTAGAAAAATGGTCAACTGCCTTATGAAGTAATGGGGTATCGATCGTTCCGGGTCCGATACAATTCACCCTGATCCCAAATTTTGCGTAATCGATCGCTGTACTTTTTGTAAGCTGAACAATCGCTCCCTTTGTCATTCCATACACCGAGCTGCTTGCTTTGCCGACAGAACTTTGGTCTGAACCCATTAGCAGAATGCTGCCCTTACCCTGCGCTTTCATATAAGGTAAAACATATTTGACAGTATAAAATGTGCCCCGGATATTGATTGACAGCAAATTTTCAAATTCTTCATCAGTTGTTTCTTCTATTGTTGCAAAAAGATGAATCCCGGCATTGGCAAAAAGCATATCTATCCTACCCTCCCGCTGATGGACCTGGGCTAAAGCATTCTTAATATTATCTTTTATCCGGACATCACATTTGATAAAATGAGTATCTCCCGTATCCTGGATATCCAAATTATAGACAATTGTTTCCCGGCTTTGTAAAAGCCCGCGGGTTGCTTTACCGATGCCGGTGCTTGCACCCGTAATTACTGCCACCTTATTCTTCCAATCCATATTGGTCATTTTTGGAACCGAAAACAAACGGTGCTACTGCCATTCATCCCATACCCAAATTAAGGATAAAAAATTTTCTATCTTTTCTGTCCGAAAGTAATAAGCCTGTCCGTCATTGTCTCAAACATTTTTAAAAATCAAAAAATCAATTACAATGGAAAAGTTCATGTTTATTTTCGAAGGCACCCAACCAGGAAATTTAAGTCCCGAGCTTATGCAGGAGCATATGGGCAAATGGATGGCATGGATCGAAAAACTAACAAAAGCAAACAAATATGTGGCCGGTGAACCTTTATTACCCGGAGGAAAATTGGTTTCAGGTACAAAGGGCAAATCAGTTACTGACGGACCATATACTGAAGGCAAAGAAGTTGTTGGCGGTTTCTTTGTCATTAACGCAAAAGATATTGACGAAGCTGTTGAACTTTCAAAAGATTGTCCTGACCTGGAACTTGGCAGTAAAGTGCAGGTAAGACAAATAATGAAAATTGAAGCCGGCCAACCTGCCTGATCAGGATGAATCAACATGGAAATATTAATCAATTGGTCGACCATCTTTTCCGGCACGAGTCGGGGAAGATGGTCTCAGTTTTGTCAAAATTATTAGGCTTACAAAATTTAGAAACCGCCCAGGATATTGTCCAGGATACTTTGTTACAGGCCATGACAACCTGGAGCTTCAACGGCGTTCCCGATAACCCACCCGCATGGCTTTACCGGGTAGCAAAAAACAAAGCAATTGATTTTCTAAGAAGGGAAAGAACGACCAGGGAAATAAATCCCCGCTATAGTTACTTGCTGCAATCCGAATACACCTTGTCATCAACTGTAAATGACCTGTTTTTGGAAAACGAAATGCAGGACAGCCAGCTCAGGATGATGTTTGCCTGTTGCCACCCTGCCATCCCTGAAGAATCTCAAATTGCCTTAACATTAAAAACACTTTGTGGTCTAAACGTAAATGAAATAGCTAAAGCATTTTTGACCACCGATGACACCATCGCCAAACGTATTTACCGGGCAAAAGAAAAGATCAAAACAGAGGGGATCGAACTGGAAGTTCCCCAAAGCAACGAATTAGCAATAAGAACAGACACTGTCCTAAAGTCACTGTACCTTTTGTTCAATGAAGGTTATAAATCGTCAAACCCGGATAAACTGATCCGTGAAGATCTTTGCGAAGAAGCGATGCGGCTTTGTTTCCTGATCACACAACATACATTAACGTCTTATCCAAGAAGTAAAGCCCTGCTTGCGTTAATGTGCTTCCAGGCTTCAAGACTTGATGCCAGGCTGGATGATCAGCACCACATCATTTTGTTAAAACACCAGGACCGGAGCAAATGGAACCGTTCATTGATGAGTAAAGGTTTTGAACTCATGGAAGAATCAACCGAACCTTTTGAAGTTTCTGCTTATCATTTGGAAGCAGCTATTGCTTCCCAGCATGCCACGGCAAGATCTTTTGAACAAACTGACTGGAAAAGTATTTATCATTTATATGAAATGCTTTACCAATTGCAACCAAATCCTGTTGTTGCAATGAACAAAGCCATCGCTTCCTCGTATGCCATCAGCAAACAAAATGCGCTAAGTGAATTACAACAAATAAGAGGACTGGAAAATCATCATTTGTACTATGCTTCTATTGCCGAAGTATACGTTGACCTCGAGAATAAAGCAGAAGCAAAAAAATTTTTTAAGAAAGCTTTAGAACTTACATCTTCCGGTTATGAGCGACAACTACTGTTGAGCAAGCTCAGCAACTGTTCCTAAGGAATTCCTTCACAAACGAACTGTGTAATTTTTTCCCCTTTAAATACCACAGTTTTGCTGTTTAAAAGGCATTGCATTTGTAGTATGAATAAGTATGAAAAAAATGATATTTATTCTGACAATTCCAATTCTTCTTCTGTCTTGCACTGATAATACAGCCAATAGCCAGGAAAAAAAATCAACCGCAGAAAAGAACGTAAGTACCAGAGACCTGAGTATTACAAAAGCCAGTTCCTACAGTGACTTGTTTATGGATACTGCAGCCGTATCCGGTTTTATTACACAAAATAAGATCGCGGATTCCATTGCCAGAAGGTTACGAAGCTTTTATAACAGTCGCAACTATCAGTTTGCCTGGTTCAGCAGCGATGGACTTACTGAACAAGCCCGTGGCTTCTGGAACCTTCATGATTATGTTACTACCTACGACAATGATTCATCATTAAAAGATAAAAAACTCCAAAAGAAAATGGACCGGCTTATTTCAGAAGATGAGCTTTCGGTCAGCACGTCTAAGGATTTCATCAATACTGAGCTTACACTCACGCAACATTTCATTATGTACATGTTGAACAACTATGAAAAAGGTTATGTCAAACGTAAGGAAATGGAGCGTTTCATTCCCAGGAAGAAAGAAAATGCGGTAGCACTGGCGGATTCACTGGTGAACAAGAAACACAAGGATGATAGATATTTTGAAGATGTAAATGAATCATACAAATTGCTGAAGGAGCAACTCACCAGGTACCTGGCCCTCGCAAAAAGCGGTGGATGGCCCCAGGTAAGTGCTATTGGTAAAAAATCTTTGAAAAAGGGAATGAGTTCTCCTGAGATCGCGATCATTAAAAAAAGACTCGCCGTTACCGATGGCTTGCCTCCTACTGACACAACCCAGGTTTTTACTGATACATTGGTAACAGCTGTTAAAAACTTCCAGGCACGTCATGGCTTTAATGAAACAGGCATGATCAGCGATTCATTAATAAAGGAAATGAACATACCGGTTGAAAAGAGAATCGAACAATTGTTAATGAATATGGATCGTATGCGTTGGCTGGCAAACAATCCTACCGGCAACCTTATCGTCGTGAATATTCCTGAATTTGTTTTGCATGTATATGAAGGCGAAAAAAAGATCTATGATATCGACGTGGTGGTCGGCAAAGAAAGCCACAATACAATGATGTTTAACGGAGACCTGAACCAGGTAGTATTTAGTCCGTATTGGAATGTGCCACCAAGTATTGTTGCAAAAGAAATTTTACCGGCAATGGACAAAAATTCCAATTACCTGGCAAAAGAAAATATGGAGATAACGGGCAATGATGACGGGCTTCCGGTGATTCGCCAACGACCTGGACCTGGAAATGCCTTGGGTAAGGTTAAATTTTTATTCCCCAATAGCTTCAATATTTATTTACATGATACGCCGGCAAAAAGTCTATTCAATAAAGACAAGAGAGCATATAGTCACGGATGTATCCGGGTGAGAGAGCCGGAAAAATTGGCAAATTATGTTTTGCGCAACCAGCCGGAATGGACGCCTGAAAAAATAAGCGAGGCAATGAACAGCGGGGAAGAGAAATATGTGAAAGTAAAGAACCCGATCCCGGTTGTCATCACTTATTATACAGCCTGGGTAGATGAGAGTGGCCGTTTGAACTTCAGGGAAGATATTTATGGTCATGATGCAAAGCTTGCGCAGAAAATGTTTACACAATCTCCCGTTTATGCAACTAAATAGTAAAGCGTAAGCAAATGACAATGATGATATTTGTCAATAGAAAGCTATTATGATGTTCCCTATTTTTGCGCATGCAGCTTATTGAAGTCACCAATTCAAATCTTGCCAGAGAATTTCTCATTGTCAATGTTGAACTTAACAAGAATGATCCTGCATACATACGCCCTTTGGATAAAGACATTGATGAAATTTTCGATCCCAAAAAAAACAAAACGTTTCGTTCAGGTGAAGTGATACGCTGGATATTGAAAGACGAGGAGGGAAAACGAATAGGAAGAATTGCTGCATTTGTAAACAAGAAATATAAGAACAAAGGAGATGATGTGCCGGTTGGCGGCATTGGTTTTTTTGATTGCATCAATGACCAGGCTGCTGCAGATATGTTGTTTGATGTTGCAAAACACTGGCTGCTCCGGAAGGGAATGCAGGCAATGGATGGACCGGTCAATTTTGGAGAGAGAGACCGCTGGTGGGGATTAGTGGTGAAAGGCCATCACATATCCCCCATGTACTGTATGAATTTTAATCCGCCTTACTACCAACAGCTATTCGAGAACTATGGTTTCCGGAAGTATTTTAACCAGGTATGTTTTGCAATGAAGGCAAATGAAAGAGTTCATCAAAAATTTTATGACCGTCATGATGAATGTGAAAAGGATCCTAATTACAGTTCTGCTTACATTAAAAAAAACCAATTAGAAAAATTTGCAAAGGATTTCACCGTGGTATACAATAAGGCCTGGGCGGGACACGGAGGTATGAAACAATTAGAGGAAAGAGTAGTGCTGAAAATGTTTAAGAGCATGAAACCAGTTTTAGATGAACGCATTTGCTGGTTTGTATATTACAAAAATGAACCCATCGGTACCTGGATCAATCTTCCCGATCTCAATCAATGGTTCAAATACCTGGATGGCAAATTCGATCTTTTTCATAAGCTGAAATTTCTCTGGATAAAGGCAACAAAGAAAAATCGAAAATTCACAGGGCTTGTTTTTGGTATTGTACCTGAATTCCAGGGAAAAGGTGTAGATAGTTATATAATTATTGAAGGGGCAAAAGTTATTCAAAACCTGAGAAAGCAAGATGGCCAATATGTTTTAGGACAATCTATTTATGATGAATATGAGATGCAATGGATCGGCGAATTCAATCCCAAAATGATCAATGTTGCAGAGGCCCTTGGCACTTATCGCAGCCGCATACTCACTACGTATCGTTATTTATTTGACAGGACGAAGGAGTTTAAACCGCATCCCATACTCGCTTGAAGTCCGGGGTCCGAAGTCAGAATTCGCAACGAGGATTGCTTCCGGATTAGATTGTGCAAAAACAAATATCACTACATTCAAAAGTTCTTTATTATTGCAGTCCCTGAAGATCGGACTTCGGACTTCAGACTTCAGACTTTGGTTTTATGGATAAATTCATTGTCTCAGCAAGAAAATACAGGCCGCAGACCTTTGATACTGTCGTTGGACAGGCGCATATTACTACAACATTAAAAAATGCGATCAAACACAACCAGCTTGCCCATGCATTTCTGTTTTGCGGTCCAAGGGGTGTTGGTAAAACAACCTGTGCAAGAATTCTTGCGAAAACGATCAATTGCGAAAATAAAACGAAGGACGGTGAGGCATGTAATAAATGCCAATCCTGTATTTCATTTAATGAAGGCACGTCACTGAATATTCATGAACTTGATGCAGCAAGTAATAACTCCGTTGATGATATCAGGACATTGGTTGACCAGGTTCGTTTTGCGCCCCAGGCCGGTCGGTACAAGGTGTATATCATTGATGAAGTTCACATGTTAAGCTCGTCTGCATTCAACGCTTTCCTAAAGACACTTGAAGAACCTCCGCCTTATGCAATTTTTATTTTAGCAACAACTGAAAAACATAAAATTCTTCCCACAATTTTAAGCCGTTGTCAGATTTTTGATTTCAAACGCATCACCAATAATGATACAGTTGAACATTTACAGGAAATATGTAAAAAGGAAGATATCAAAGCTGAAAAGGCGGCATTGCAGGTGATCGCCCAAAAAAGTGAAGGCTGTATGCGTGATGCGCTCAGCATCATGGATAAGATCGCGAGTTTTACAAATGGAGAAATAACTTACCAGAATACACTTGAACATTTAAATATCCTTGATGCAGATTATTATTTCAAGCTGATGGATTGCATGTTGAGCCAGGACCTGGCGGGTGCAATGCTGCTGTATGACGATATTAACAAGAAAGGGTTTGAAGGGGATCTTGTACTGAATGGTTTTGCCGAGTTTATCCGCAATCTTCTTGTTTGCAAAGATGAAAAGGTTGCCGGCCTACTGGAAGCAGTCGAAAGTTTCCGGGAAAAGTATATTTCAACGGCAAAAAATATTGCACCCTCTATTCTTATTAGCGCTTTGAATATTATCAATGAAGCCGAAATAAATTATAAAGCGGCAAGGAATAAACGACTGCATGTTGAATTGGTGCTGATAAAACTTTGCTACCTCGGGCAAGCGATCGAAATAACGTCTGATGCAGGCGGGATAAATAAAAAAAAAATAGTTGAATCAAGCCTGGCATTCAAGGTTGCGGCTATCAGGCCGTTGGAAACAGGCGGCCGAAGTCCGAAACATGATCTCGGAATGAAGCAGTCGGCCGCGGGTAGTCGAGATAAGGCAAAGTTGATGATTGATACTTCTTTGGCAAAAGAAGATACTCTTGTTTATCAACCCGAGCAGGAATCTCAAATTTCAAATCTCAAATCTCAAACTCCGGGCAACAAACTTTCCGCTCTCGATAAGATCCGCAAACAGGTGAAAGGGAACGGGAACAATGGAAATGGGAATGGCACTACGAATGCACCACTTGAACTTGAAAGCCTGCGGACTGCATGGAATGAGTACGTACAGAGATTGAAAAGCGAGAAAAATCCGGCCGGGACAAATTTCGAAATGGCGGAATTGAAAATACAGGATGCAAATAGCTTTATTGCCATTGTAACCAATAATATCCAACTCAGGTTTATAGAACAAGGCGGGCAAAAAGCCTCACAATTCCTTCGTGAGAAATTACATAATAACCTGCTTGAGTTTTTTATCGTGATGGAAGAAAACAAAGAAGAAAAAATTCCGGTTGGCACCCCGCTTACTTCCCGCGAACAGTTTTTGAAAATGACTGAAAAATATCCGCTCGTGAAAGAATTAAAAGACAAGTTGAGATTAGAGTTGGATTACTAAGAACCAAATTAGTTGCACGCCAAATAATCAATAATTATTGATCAATAATTTATTGATTACCGAAAGACCCGTATCTCAAGCATCCCATTCACCATTCGCCAAATTGCCTTAATTTCGGCGCACAATTGAATTTGTTATGGCAGAAGTGATCTTAATGCCCCGACTCAGTGATACCATGACCGAAGGTGTGATCGCTGCGTGGCACAAAAAAGTCGGCGATACTGTGAAAAAAGGCGATTTGCTGGCCGAAGTAGAGACCGACAAAGCCACAATGGAATTGGAAAGCTACAAGGATGGTGTTTTGCTGCATATTGGTACTGAAAAAGGAGGAAAGCTCCAGGTGAATGATCTGCTTGCGATCATTGGCACAAAAGGAGAAGACATTTCATCATTGATAAAAAGCGGCGGGCAAGCCGCGGCAAAAAGCGAAAGCAAAAAACCTGAACCAAAAAAAGAAACCGCTGCAAAATCAGCGGCTAACAAACAAACAGAAAAAGCAAGTCAGCCTGCAACTGCTACAGCTACATTAGATATTTCAAAAATGGATGAAGTGGTTTTAATGCCCAGATTAAGTGATACAATGACCGAAGGTGTGATAGCTGCATGGCACAAGAATGTCGGTGATAAAGTAAAAAAGGGAGATATACTTGCCGAGATCGAAACGGATAAGGCTACCATGGAACTGGAGAGTTATAAAAACGGAACATTGCTTTACCAGGGTGCTGCAAAAGGTGAAAACATACAAGTGAATGCATTGTTATGCCTCATCGGTGAAAAGGGTAAAGTGGATGTTGATGCAGTTGTAGCGGCTGCTAAGGGAGGAGTAAGTTCACAGCCAGCGGTCAGCAGTCAGCAATCGGAAGCGGACAGTTCGAAAGCCCCTGAACAAACAGAAACCAAAACCGAACAATCAACCGATGAACCCGCCCGGTCAAATGGCAATGGAAGATTAAAAGCATCACCGCTTGCAAAGAAATTAGCAAAAGAAAAAGGAATTGATCTGAAAGCAGTACATGGTAGCGGTGATGGGGGAAGGATTGTAAAGGCTGATGTAGACAGTTTCAGCTCACAGCCTGCAGCGGGTAGTCAACAGACGGCGACACCTGCTAAACAAGCACCAACCAGCAGCCCACAGCCTGTTGCCAAATTCACTCCTGCGACAGAAGAGAAATTCACAGATACTCCAAATAGTCAAATGCGGAAAACAATTGCCCGGCGATTGGGCGAAAGTATGTTCTCCGCTCCGCATTTCTATCTCACCATGGAGATCAATATGGATAATGCGATAGCAGCCCGCACACAAATGAATGAATTCAGCCCCGTTAAGATCTCGTTCCAGGACATGACGATCAAGGCATGTGCAATGGCATTGCGTCAACACCCCGCAGTGAATTCATCATGGATGGGAGATTTTATAAGAACCTATCATCACATTCATATTGGCAGTGCAGTAGCGGTTCCTGAAGGATTGATGGTTCCTGTAATAAAATTTGCCGACCAGAAATCATTTTCACAAATAGCAGCTGAAGCAAAAGAGCTTTATGGTAAAGCAAGGGATAAAAAATTGCAGCCACATGAGTTTTCCGGCAACACATTTACCATCAGTAATCTTGGAATGATGGATATTGAAGAATTTACTGCGGTGATCAATCCACCTGACAGTTGTATACTTGCAGTCGGCAAGATTAAAGAAGTGGTAATAAAAAAAGATGATGGTTTTGGCGTGACCAATATCATGAAAGTAACGCTCAGCTGTGATCATCGCAGTGTTGATGGTGCTGTTGGTGCAGCATTTCTGCAAACCGTGAAAAAATTCATGGAGCATCCTATCGGGATGCTGGTGTAATTCCGGAAAATTGGTTTCTTTTTATTTTCTAAGTAGTTGCTCATAGCAAAGTACACATGGGCAATTACGGGTTGCCAGGTATTTCCCCTAAGTTTCCCAAACGCAAAGCGAAAACGTTCGTAAAAGATCCCGGACCTTTGTAATTTTAGTACTGCAGCAATATCTATGAAATACTATAATAGGATCTTCGACATTTTTCTATATGAAGGCGCTTGCCTTTTTTTGTTTAGCTGGCTCCTGCTTATTTTAAATGACCGGTGTACAGATGTATTTTTTAAAGTTTCGATAGGTTCGCTTCTTATGGCCGGCCTGCTCGGCTTTCTCGGACGCCTTTTCAATCTATTTACAAAGGAGGATTGCTACACAGAAAACTGATCTTTGCTGAGATCGGGCGACAACAGGTTATTATCAAAAAATAAACTTTCAATATTTTTTGAAACTTCGAAACACTTGCTTTAGCTTTGGGCCATGAAACTTCCTGAAGCAAGACAACAATTCATCAGTAGCTGGGGGGCCTTTGGCACTCATTGGGGAATCAACAGGACGATGGCGCAAATACATGCGCTGTTATTAGTTAGCCCGGACCCCCTCACCCAGGATGATATCATGGAAGAACTGAATATAAGCCGCGGCAATACAAACATGAATATCAGGGAGCTCATCAATTGGGGTTTGGTAGAAAGGGTGATATTGCCCGGTGAAAGAAAGGAATTTTTTACTGCTGAAAAAGATATTTGGAAAGTGGTAAAACAGATAGTGAAAGAAAGAAAGAAGAGAGAACTGGAACCGATGATGCAATTGCTCGACAAGCTGGAAGATGTGGAAGGAGATAAAAAAGATAAAAAAGTAAAAACATTTGTAGATACCGTGAGCAGTATTAAAAGATTGGGATTACAGGCCGATAAAACTTTGGATATGATGATAAGGGCGGAAGAAAACTGGTTTGTAAACAATCTAATGAAGGTCTTTAAATAACCTCACCCTTACCCAGGCCTCGTCATTGTGAGCGAAGCTAAACAAAATGGAGAGGGCGTGTAAACCGGGAAACCGGTTTTTATTTGGCAATGTGTTTTCATTTCTTTCTGAAACTTTAAAATATTTCAGATGCTGCTTTTAAGAAAAATAGATTGTTATGGCCAGCTGTTACTGGCAAGTTGTATGGTCTTGTCGTGTTTTGTCTTTTTGAGTGGAGGCATATTCCTGGTTGGATTGTTCTTTCTTGGCTCCTGGCAGGTACTCAGTGCAATTCTCAATACATATAGTTTTGCACAGTACGGTTTTACCCGGCGCATCTTCCGGTACTGGACATACTGTCTTGCCGACCTTGCTTTATTTTTCTTCTCCTCCTGGTTAACGTCAACGGTCACTCACCTCTTCGCTGAAATGATTTTTGTGACTTCCTTGATCGGGGCATTGGGAGTAGCTGGATACTATTGGTGGATATATTATAAGCTCATAGGGTTTGTCTTTTTAAGAAATGAATTGGATGGCCTAACAAAATCAAAACACTGATCATGAAAAATAAAATCCTTGTTTACGACGACAATTGCCCTCTGTGTACCTGGTATTCAGGTCTATTTGTGAAATATGGCTTTTTAGAGACCGGGGGACGAAAAGCATTTTCCACGCTTGACGACAAACTGCTTTCATTAATTGATTTTAATAAAAGCCGGAATGAAATACCATTACTGGATACATCATCAAATAAAGTATTGTATGGTATAGATGCTTTACTGGAGATCCTTGATCAGAAAATTCCTTATATAAAAACCACGGGAAATTTTGCACCCATAAAATGGTTGTTGAGAAAATTTTACAAACTTATTTCATACAACAGGAAAGTGATCGTTGCAAAAAAATGCGGACCGGGTGATATTGATTGTTCTCCTGATAATAATTATTTCTACCGGTTTGTCTTTATGACAATATGTCTATTTTTTAATACCATCATGTTGTATCCAGTCCAGTACAATATCTTAAGCAAGCTCTCCTATTACCATCTTAGTTCTCTGGAATTGCAAGCCGCTCATTTTGCTTTGGTGATCATCAACTGTACAATGTCCTTTACCTTTTCCAGGGAAAAAGGGTATGAATATCTTGGCCAGGTTAATATGCTGGCAACTACGGTGATTCTCTTGTTGACTCCTTTGCTTGTGATCGGGTATTTCTTTTCGTCCGGGTTGCTAATATCGATATGGCTTATGTTAAGTGCCGTATTTATTTTCAAAGAATATGCAAGAAGAATGAAGTATGCCGGGGTATTATCGGATAACAAATGGGTGGTAAGTATGAATTTGTTAAGTCTTACCGGCTTTATATTATT
This sequence comes from Chitinophagaceae bacterium, assembly GCA_025929635.1. Taxonomy (GTDB): domain Bacteria; phylum Bacteroidota; class Bacteroidia; order Chitinophagales; family Chitinophagaceae; genus VBAS01. The sequence continues at coordinate 9,592 of JAICPX010000015.1, read as the reverse complement.
TCTGTTTCATTAATCAATCTAAAAATGAAAAATAAAAAGATCATACTGGCTGGTGGCACCGGATTCATTGGGCAGGAAATGACAAGATATTTTGGGAAAGAAAATAATATCATAATACTGACCCGCCGAATTAAGAACGAAAAAACTAACAGGAATGATTATAACTCGCTCTGCGATGCTGATCTGCAAAATGTGACACACGTAAAATGGGATGGAAAAACTGTTGGAGATTGGATAAATGAACTGAATGGAGCAGATATTATTATTAACCTTGCCGGCAAATCAGTAAACTGCCGGTATAATGAAAAGAACAAAAACGCAATTTTTGACAGTCGCACCGATGCAGTAGAAGCTATAGGCTCCGCGATCAATAAATGCAAAATCGCTCCGTCACTTTGGATCAATTCCTCTTCGGCCACGATCTACCGGCATGCAATGGACAGGCCACAGGACGAACGTACCGGAGAACTCCACGATGATTTCTCGGTACAGGTTTGTAAACGATGGGAAAAAACATTTTATGATCAACAAATACCACACACAAGAAGGGTTGCGTTAAGAATGGCGATCACGCTTGGGCCCGGTGGTATTCTGATTCCTTTTTTCAATTTATTGAAATTCGGACTAGGAGGTAGGCAGGGAAGTGGAAAACAAATGTTCAGTTGGGTTCATATTGAAGATACCTGCCGGATGATCGAGTGGATATATGATCATAAAGAAATTGAAGGAACATATAATTGCAGTTCACCAAATCCTGTTACCAATGAAGAATTTATGAGTACACTTAGAAAAGTTACCGGAACTGCCATTGGATTGCCTGCGTTCAAATGGATGCTCCGGGTTGGAGCGCAAATTATTGGCACCGAACTTGAATTGATTTTGAAAAGTCGTTGGGTGGTACCGGCAAAAATTTTGGAAACAGGCTTTCAATTCAAATATCCTTTACTGGAAAAAGCTTTAGAGGATGTTGTAAGCAAAGTGCCACGCAAACAATATCAACTTTTCTGAACTTTGAATAATGAACCAAAAGAAAAAGACACTTGTTTTGGGTGCTTCGGATAATCCGTCCCGCTACAGTTATCTTGCATTGCATCGGTTAAAAGGTCAGGGACATCCTGTAGTGGCAATTGGAAAAAAACCAGGAATGGTTGCTGGTATACCGATCGAAAAAGAAAAAAGAGATTTTGACAATGTTGATACCATAACACTTTATTTAAACCCAATGCATCAAAAACAGTATTATGATTATATTGTCTCTTTAAAACCAAAGCGCATCATCTTTAATCCAGGTGCTGAAAACGACGAGCTCTCAGCACTTGCCATAAAAAATGGAATTAAACCGATGGAAGCCTGCACATTGGTTTTACTTGCAACAGGTCAGTATTAACTATTAGCAGCAATTGTACGATCGGGCAACCGTAGTCTTACTTATTAAAAAAACATTTCATTTCGCTTCGGGAAACAAAAATAAAGTACACGTCATACCGTTTATTCATTATCCGTAATCCCTCTGAGTTCTGCAACAGTGACCCTGTTGTTTATCGATATCCTATTTAAACAAAAAATTGTATCCAATGAAAAACCTTGTAAAAGGCATTCTCTGCCTGTCCGTATTGTTTGTGGGCATAGAACTAAACGCTCAAAATCCGCCGGTCCGTGAGCCGGATATGAACAGGCCTTCACTGTTTCAAAATCTACCTGAAAAAATTACTTGCCGGATCAATGACCTTTCTTCATTGTTGCAATCAGAAATAGGGACTACAGTTTCATTTACGTTTGCTGACAATATAAATTTCCAGGGTATAGTAAGTTCTGTCGCTACCAAATTCGGGAATACATTACAGAGTGTTGTTATAAGATCAACAAATTTTACAGGTGCCGCCTTGTCGTTCTCTAGGCTTATTAAGGAAGATGGAACTATTTCTTATATAGGTCGTATCATCAGTTTTCAGCATGGTGATGCTTACGAGATCACTATGGAAAATGGTCAATATTATTTCATTAAAAAAGGTTTTTATGATCTGGTAAATGAATAAGCCCTTTTACATCCAATCCGATCCTCCTCTAAAATCCGTGTTATGAAAAATCTTTACAAATGCGTTTTAGTGTTGCTGGCCTTAAGCAGTGCCTCTTTGTCAAGATCACAAGTGAGCCTGAATAGTTATTCTAGCGCCTCTGCCGTTATCTTATTGGATTTTACCGGCCACAGTGTGTCGGGAACCATGTGGAACGTAAGTGGCGCCTTCACTTGTAACTCGTCAGGACTTAGCGATGCTGCCATCACTGAGGTTTTTAACCGGGTAGCTGAAGATTATCGTCCCTTTAATATCAATGTAACCACCGATGAGGCAAAATATAACGCAGCCCCTGCAAACAGAAGGATCCGTGTCGTGATAACTACTTCGAATGAATGGTATGGAAGTGGAGCAGGTGGCGTGGCCTATATTAACTCATTTACCTGGGGTGACAATACTCCATGTTTTGTCTTTTCAGCGCTATTGAATTATAATGTTAAGAATATTGCGGAAGCTACATCACACGAAGCCGGGCATACACTGGGCTTAAGGCATCAAAGTACCTACAATGCCAGCTGTGTAAAAACTTCAGATTACAACTGGGGGTATGGAAGTGGTGAAATCGGATGGGCGCCGATCATGGGTGCAGCGTACGGCCAAAACATGAGTCTATGGAACAGTGGCCCGAATTCACTTGGTTGCAATAGTATACAATCTGACCTGAACATTATTACCAATTCAACAAATGGTTTCGGGTATCGAACAGATGATCATACTGACACTTATTCATCAGCTACCAATGCCAGTTTTAATACCGATAACCAATTTACCATTAGCGGTGTAGTCGAAAGGAATGATGATAAAGACCTTTTCAAATTTACATTGCCAGTTTTCGGAAGACTTCAATTGAATGCGGTACCATACAATGTAGGCGCATCAAACTCCGGATCAGACCTTGATCTGCAGGTAGAGTTCCTGGATGGTAGTTATACAACAATTGGTACCTATAATCCCGGAAACTTACTTAGTTCAGTTATTGATACATTGATAAGCGCAGGCACTTATTATCTCCGCATTGATGGTAAGGGAAATATTTATGCTCCTGAATACGGAAGTCTTGGATCTTATTCTTTGCAAGCCACGTTTACCGATGGTAATATATTGCCGATTCGCCGGCTCGAACTTCGTGGAAGATTAGATGGTGACCTGCACAGCCTGAATTGGCTGATAGAGGCTGATGAACAAGTGATAAAACAAGTAATTGAAGTATCGACCAACGGAATAACCTTTATTGCGCTTGATCAACCGGTCAACGCATTGCGAACATACAGCTACCGTCCTCCTGACACCCGGCCTTTGCTTTACCGTATGCATGTTACACTTGATAATTCAAAAGAATACTTTTCAAATGTGATTGCGATACGCCAGGGCAAATCTTCAAAACCACAGTTAATTGGCAATGTAATAACGGGCAACAGTCTTGTTGTCAACAGCCCCGGTATCTGTCAATACCAGGTGATCGATCAGAAAGGAAGAATGCTATCGAAAGGAAATATTGAAAAAGGATATACCAGTATAAACACGGGAATCACAACAACTGGTATTTATATCATTCGTTTTACCGATGGAGAACAGCAATGGAGTGAAAAATTCATTAAAAGATAGTTCGTTCGCAAAACAATAATCCGTACCCTTTTGAGATTGTGAAGGTTTTTCTATAACTTAGAAAAACCTTTTTTATGCGCTGGCGAAAATTCAATGGCGAGGCTATAGAGATCCCAATCTATGAAGCAGTTGAAAACGCGATAAAACGTGAAACCGCGAAAGGTTTCCGTCTAAAAGTCTGCATCGGTACCGACTCCCAGGTAAAAGGAAAAGAAACAGAATACGCAACCGTAATTGTATTCTTAAGAGAAGGCCATGGCGGGTTCATGTTCATTCACAACGAAAAAACAAAACAGCAGTTCACCATCAAAGAGAGAATGTTACTTGAAGTTGCAAAAAGTATTGAGATCGCTTATGAGCTTTGCAACCTCTTCACAAAATATGATGTTGACATGGAAGTGCACGCTGATATCAATACCAATCCTCACTTCAAAAGTAATGATGCGCTTAAAGAAGCAATGGGCTATATCCTTGGAATGGGATTCGCCTTTAAAGCCAAACCTGAAGCTTTTGCAAGCAGCAGCTGTGCAAACAAAGTAGTAAACTAAACTCAATAAAGGAATCAATTACGTCTTACGACATCATCCTGCGAAGGGGGGTTCACCGTGAGCGTTGGTACCCTTTTATCAGGCGATAAATACTTTGCAGATGCATTGTAGTTCAAACTTCTTTTCTTTGAATCTTCATGGGCAAATGAAAAGGCAAGAATGACTAAAACGAATAAGAAAGCAGCAACATTCTTTTCAGATAAGATTTTCCGCATAACTTCTTCTAAAATCCGGGTGCAAGATAACAGTTTATTCCCGCAAATCATACAGGTAAAAATCCCTTTTTTTTCACAAACTCAAACCTTTGTGAGCATGCTTTCGATAAAATCCAGGATCTCTTTTTTTCCGCTGCCCTTTATAGCCGAACTCGAAAAATATACCGGTGGCTCGGTCCATGTCATTGAAAGCGCTGTCATAAACGCATTGATATTTCGTACAGTTGCCCCGGGTTTATTTTTATCTGTTTTGGTAAAAACAATTGCGAAGGGGATCTGCCACTCCCCGAGCCTGTTGATAAAATCGAGGTCTTTTTTTTGAGGTTCATGCCGGCTGTCGATCAGTACAAAAAGATTGGCCAGGTTCTCCCGTTTATGGATATAATCATGGATCATTTTCTCCCAGCTCTTGCGTTGTTTTTGAGACACTATAGCAAAACCATAACCGGGGAGATCGACGAGGTACCAGTAGTTTTTAGAGGTTGAGGTTAAGGATGAGGTTGAGGTAATTTGAAAATGGTTTATGAGTTGTGTTTTGCCAGGGTGTGCAGAAACCTTTGCCAGCTCCCTTTTGCCGGTAAGCATGTTAATGAGCGAGGATTTACCGACGTTGCTTCGGCCAATAAATGCGAATTCGGGTTTATCCGGCTTTGGACATTTATCTACTGACGGGCTGCTGATGATATATTTGGCGTCTTTGATGTGCATTGAGCATGCAATATAAGCACAGTCTAATTGAACAGAGAAGACAGTTTGAAACTGCGTTTGCAATCATTGTAGCCGATGACCAATGTCATGGTTATGATGGCATTGACGATCTACTTTTGGCAAGATAAATCGGGTCTTCATATCTTATTTAAATACCTGCTTCAGTTATCCTGCCCTTTCGAAGGCATTTATTCAGTACTAAAATCTATTACAATGAAACGCAGAGATTTTGTTTCCCTTGTTTCTGCCGCAATGGGAACCTCAGTTATTCTTTCCTGCAAAAAGACTTTAGTAGATAACCAATCTTCCCTCCATCTGGATTTGATGGCTGCAAGAGGCGGTGGTGGTGTCCCTGCCCAACGTTATCCATTAAAATTTCCCGCAATTTTATCTCATAACGGGGGAATATTGGATTCCAAACTAGCAACAAGCGATCTGGGGGGCGGCGTGATGTCAAATGTCTGGGCATACAATGGACTATTTCCCGGGCCTACTATACGGGCAAATGACGGTGACCAGGTAACCATACAGCTGCAAAATCATCTGCCGGAAGAAACGATCACCCACTGGCATGGTTTGATAGTCGATCATGATAACGACGGGCATCCGATGCATGCCATCCCGAAGGGAAATGTCTTTGATTATGATTTCACAATTAATCAACGAGCCGGGTTGAATTTTTATCATCCACATCCGCATATGCTTACGGGCAAACAGGTTTATCTCGGACAAGCTGGTGCATTCATAATAAACGATTCGGAAGAAGCAGCACTAAACCTTCCATCCGGCAAATATGAAATCCCATTAATACTTCGTGATGCTACCCTCGATAAGAACAACAACCTTTCTTATAAGCCTGCAAGTGGTGGTATGTTCGGAAAAATTCCATTGGTGAATGGAACACGCAGTCCATATTTGGATGTAGAAAGAGCGGTTTACCGGTTCAGGGTCCTTAATGGGGCCAATTCAAGAATATTTGGTTTAGCACTTGGTAACGGGGCTTCTTTTAAACTGATTGGTAATGACGGCGGACTATTGACATCTGCTGTTACTATTAATCGTATCGATATGTCTAATGGTGAAAGAATCGATGTACTTGTTGATTTCAGATCAGTCACCAATGGAACCAAAGTAATGCTTCGTGATCTCCGTTCAGGCTGGGATTTGCTTGAATTCAGAGTAAATAGTACCGAAGCAGGACCAGAAGTTAACCTTCCTTCAACTTTATCGTCAATTAGTCCGCTCAGCAGTCCGGTGACAACGAGGACATTTAGTTTCGATGCCATGAGCAAAATAAATGGATTGGAATATGAAATGGACCGCATTGATTGGACGGTGCCTTTTGGAGTTGTCGAAAAATGGGTCTTCAAGACAAATGGAAATGCGCCTCACCCGGTGCATGTTCATGGAGCATCATTCCAGGTCGTATCAAGAAGAGGTGGGCGCAACCAATTATATCCATGGGAAAGTGGGTGGAAGGATACAGTATTGCTTGAAGACAGCGAAACGGTGGAAGTTCTGATACGATTTAATAATTATCGTGGCATTTATTTACTGCATTGTCATAAACTTGAACATGAAGACATGGGTATGATGGCGAATTTTGAGGTGGTATAAATATTTCAGGTTATCACAGTTGCCATTGCTGGAGTCAAAAATTGTCGATGGAATGCCGGTCATGCGTGAAGAAAGGTAAACGGTACGTCACAAGTAACGACCGATAGCATTAGATCAGCCCGGCACAAAACGTCAAACCTCGAACCTCAAACTTCGAACCTTATTGTCATACCTTTGCCGCCGCAATGAATCCCCAATTTCCTCATGATGAAATAAAACCTTTTGCTTCCGAAAAAGCCAAGAAGCAGCAGGTGGAAGAAATGTTTGACGGCATCGCAGCACGTTACGACCTGATGAACCGCCTCTTCTCTGCCGGCATTGATATGAAATGGAGGAAAAAGACCATCAGCCTCCTCACTAAACTCGAACCCAAAACCATCCTTGATATGGCGACAGGCACGGCCGATATGGCCATACTTGCCTGCAGGCTCCTAAAACCAGAAAAAGTAACCGGTCTCGATCTTTCCGCCGAGATGCTGGAGCTGGGAAGAAAAAAGATTGAAAAAGAAGGGTTTGTGAATAAAATCGAGTTGCTAAAAGGAGACGGAGAGGCAATAAGTTTTCCCGATAATTCGTTTGATGCGGTGATGGTGGCTTTTGGGGTCAGGAATTTCGAAAACCTGGAAAACGGATTAAGAGAAATGCTCCGGGTGCTTAAACCCGGTGGCAAGCTTGTGATTCTTGAATTTTCAAAACCAAATTGGGGATTCAAAAACCTATACAACCTGTATATGGGAATAGTGGCGCCGGAAGTCGCCCGCTGGTTCAGGCAGAACAAAGATGCATACCGTTACCTGAACAGGTCGTCGAACGCCTTTCCAGACCGAAATGATTTCACTGCCATTTTAGATAGTGTTGGTTTTTCCAATACCGAATGTAAACCGTTAAGCTTTGGAATATGTTGCATATACAGCGGAAGAAAGTTATAAAGATCGTTACCTTATTTGCATTTGTATCTGTCATTTGCACGTCGGCCCGTTCACAGATCGAAATGTACCAGCTTGAGCATGAGACAAAGCCATATTATTTTGGGATCACGCTAGGCGCAAACATCGCCCGGTTTCAAATAGAACATCACCAGCGCTTTCTCCAATATGATACGGTACTGGAAGTATTGCCACTAAACTCTCCCGGGTTCCAGTTAGGATTAAACGCTACAGCAAGATTGACCAATCGTTTTGAAGTAAGGTTCAATCCTCAATTGATGTTTACCGATAGAAGCATTACTTACAAACTGAAATATAAAGATCCAATTGATGGTTTTGAACCGACAAAGAAGATCGAGTCGGTAATTTTTTCTTTCCCCTTTCAAATAAAATTCAACAGCGATCGCATTGGCAACTTCCGTGTATATATGATGGGTGGAGCATTTACCCAAATTGACCTGGCTGCAAATGCCCGGGCCCGCCGTGCCGAAGATCTTGTAAAGCTTGAAAAATCAGACTATGGAGTGGAGATCGGTATGGGTTTTAATTTTTACTTCCCCAGTTTTATTTTATCGCCTGAAGTAAAGGTCAGCAATGGTCTGCGCAATATCCATAGCCGTGATCAAAACCTGAAGTATTCGAATGTGATCGATCGCATCCAGTCAAGAATGATCGTGTTCTCGATTCATCTCGAAGGGTAAAGTACCACTCCCAGGTCCCCTGTCCCCCGTTGCTCGCAATGACGTGGGAACCAGATCGAATTTTTCTCTTAACTGAATTTGCTTTCCTAAACTCGTGTCTGGCTATTGGCTAATAACTATCGACTCGCGACTGCAGACTGCGTCGTGCCCACTAAAGCCGTCCTTCCCCCATCAACAAATACTCTCTTCAACTCCCTGTCATCATTGATCGTTTTGTAGAAGTCTTCAATATATTGAACAGTGTTTGATTTGTTTCTTGAGCTTAAATGCTCATTATTTTTGACCAGGCTGATTATTCTTTCTTTTCTTTCATTGAATAAACCTACCGCTAACTTTAATTCCTCCATGGTTCTTGGAAAACCCCTGTTCAGTCTTTCCCTGACACTGCTGATCTTGTCCTGGAGTTGCTCATCTATTGTTGCATAAGGGGGGTCAACAAGACCACATATGTCAAAATCATAAGCGACCACATATGGCCTTACGTTTCTATCTTCTTTAGGTCCGATCAATTTTATATTGTGGTAAGCAGGTACAGACCAGTCAGTATTACCGATCAGGTACTGGAACAATGTCACCAGGGTCATCTGGTCCCGGTTTGTTTGCTCGGTGTAGTATTGCGTTCCTTCTACTTCCACCATTTTATTTCTTTTTGCCATATCATCAATATCCTCAATCAAAAAACCATATTGCGTATAGGGCTTGCGTTTGCCTGAAATATCCTTAAATGAAATTTTCATAAACCTTACACGAAGACTCATATCAGTAAGCAGATTGTAGATCTTATACGCCAAATATTCTTTCACCACGAGTTGACCCGGATCATCACCAGGGCTACAACCATTGGTAAGTTTTACTTCTTTGAATTTAGATAAGGATCCTGTGCTGTCTTTTCTGAAATTGATCTTAAGACCGGGCATAAAGCAAGATTCTCTCCTGAAATTGCCTCTTGCTGTAACTTCCACTTTTTGACTTGCCGTTGAGCCGTCCTTAAAAGTCATCGTAACCATTCCCGGCAAATACCTGTCCAATGCTTTTTTAGCAAGCAGATCTTTCATGTCAAATTCCAGGTTGACGTTAACTGTGGATTCATCTTCATAGAATTTTACCTTATCAACTTTTTGAGCAAAAGATGAAAGATTAAACAACAAAGCAATGAATAGAAATGAAAAAATCTTTTTCATAAAATAAATTATTTAT
>JAICPX010000434.1 GCA_025929635.1 Chitinophagaceae bacterium | reverse complement strand
ACTTGGTCTGTTGATCGGCCTGGTCATGGGATTATTGGTTTCGGGGTTAATAAGCAAAAAATAAAAAATACTCGATACTCAATATTCAATGCTCAATGATCAACTTAAACTCAATGAAAATTGAATATTGAATATTGAGTATTGAATATTTAACACAGAAAAATGAGCAATAACAACGACAAGGTACCTTTGTTCAAGTCCTGGACCTATTGGTACGTGCTCGTCATTGCATTTCTTATCCTGTTGATCATCCTCTTTAGCCTTTTTACCAAAACTTATTCATGACCCCACTCGATTGGACAATACTTGTTGTTACTTTAATTGCTATTATCGCTTACGGTTTATATAAAAGCAGGACTACTCATAACCTTGACGGTTATATACTTGCTAACAGGAGTTTACCATGGGGATTGGTATTGCTAAGTATCATGGGTACACAGGCAAGTGCGATCACTTTTCTTTCTGCTCCGGGCCAGGCCTATACAGACGGGATGCGGTTTGTCCAGTATTATTTTGGTCTGCCATTGGCCATGGTGGTTATCTGTATTTTCTTTGTACCTATTTTCAGTAAACTTAAAGTTTATACTGCTTATGAGTATCTTGAAAACAGGTTTGATAATAAGACGAGGGCGCTGACGTCGTTTCTTTTTCTTTTGCAACGGGGGCTTTCAACAGGCATCAGTGTTTTTGCACCTTCAATCATTCTTTCTTCAATACTTGGGTGGAATATTTACTGGACAAATGTTTTTATGGGTGGCTTGCTGATCATTTACACATTGAGCGGCGGTGCAAAAGCTGTTGCTTATACTCAGCGGCTACAACTTGTTATCATTTTTACGGGCATGTTCCTGGCTGCGTATATGGTTGTGGCAATGTTGCCGGAAGATTTTGGATTCAATGAGGCCTTGCATACCGGAGGCAATTTGAATAAATTGAATGTGATCACCACCGGCATCACTGATGGAAAATTCGATTGGAGTGACCAGTACAATTTACTAAGCGGCATTATCGGTGGATTTTTTTTAGCACTTTCTTATTTTGGCACTGATCAAAGCCAGGTGGGCCGTTACCTGACTGCAAAAAATCTTACGGAAAGCAGGATGGGATTATTGATGAATGGCCTTATAAAAGTTCCCATGCAGTTCTTAATTCTTCTTATCGGGGTTTTGGTATTTTCTTTTTATCAGTTTCATAAGGCGCCCATTTTTTTTAATCAATCACTTGCGGATCGTGCACAGTTAACAGTTCACGGTGAAAAGCTGAAAACGATCGAAGCCGAATACACAAAAAGTTTTTCTTCCCTGTCCGACCTTCAGCAATCTTACCTGAGAATGAAAAAAGACGGTAATGTCGCGGAGGCATTCCGGTTTAGGGAACAAATTAAGTTCGTGAATAGTTATGCAGATTCCCTGAAAAAAGAATACAAGGCAACTATAAAAAAAGCGTTACCAGCTTCAGACACCAATGATACCAACTATATTTTTCTTCGTTTTGTTGTGGATTATCTCCCGGCAGGGTTGGTAGGGTTACTGATTGCGATAATTTTCCTGGCCTCATGGGGTAGTATAGCGGCCGCATTAAATTCGCTTGCATCAAGCACTGTAGTTGATTTTCATCGTCGGTATACAAAAAAGCCAATCATGCCCGAATCGGAATTCAGGATTTCCCGCTGGTACACGTTAGCCTGGGGAGTCTTTTGCATCATTGTAGCCATGTTTGCTTATGATCTTGGTAATAGCCTGATCGAAGCGGTGAACGTACTGGGTTCATTGTTTTATGGGGTTATTCTTGGCGTATTTCTCGTCGCATTTTTCATGAAAAGAATAAAGAATGGCAACGTAGTATTCTTAGCCGCGTTGCTTGCGGAAACCCTGGTGCTCCTTGTTTTTGCGTTTACTAAAATGGGATATTTCAAACTTGGCTTTCTTTGGTTAAATCCTATCGGCGCATTTAGCGTGATTCTTTTTACATTGCTGCTTCAAACTGTAATGGCTAAAAAGAAAAACCCCGCATAAAGCAGGGTTTCAAAAAAGTTCCGTACATAATTTATTTCAAAGTTTTTTGCAGATCTTCATTCAGTTTCACGTAATCATCATTCTTTGCTTTTTTAGCGATCTCTATCGATTTGTTTGAAACCGTCATAGCATCAGACTTTTTACCCAGCATTTTCAATGCACGCGCTTTCTGATACAGGATCCAGAACCCTTCGGGATTTTGAGCATAAGCTTTATCCAGCCACTCAACGGCCTTATTCAGGTCCTTGTTATTTTCAATATAATAAAATGCGGCGCCATAGTAAGGCTTGGTATCTCTTTCCATGGTGTTTTTGATCTGTTCCATCACTTTCGCGTCAACATCTGACGTTACCGGGAAACCTACATACACATTATCCCATATTATGCCGATGTCGCAGCTGTTGCTCTTGATATTGTCAACGCTGATCATCATTGTTTCAATGGGAAAAGGAAGGGTCTCAGCTTTTGCATTTACTCTAACCACGTCCTGGTCCTGTTTGTAATCGGCCGGGCTGGTTACGTCGGTTTGTTTTGTAATGATAATTGTCCATTCAGACGCATTGGGAATAGTGAGCAGGCCATATTTACCCGCAGGAACTTTTTTACCGCCAATCGTAACTTCTTCGCCAAAGGTGATCGTTGTGGCATTATTGGCTCCGGTTCTCCAAACCTTGCCATAAGGAACCAGTTCACCAAAAATTTTACGCCCTTTCACACCCGGACGTGAATAGGAAATTTCAATGTTTGACAGTGCAAAGTTTTGTTTAATGGTAGCCGTAGGACTTGGTTGTGGTGTTGTTAATTGTTGTGCATCACCTGATGCAACAATGTATGCGGCAGCAGCCAGTAAAATGATCTTTTTCATGATAACAATTTGTTTAGTCCGAAGGACCCCTTCGGGGGACGACAAAGGTAGGGGAAAGATGGATTTTAGATTTCAGATTCGGGATTTACGTCGTTTGGTCTGAATAGTGATGATTGACCACTCATTTCTGATCAATTGCAATTGAAATAGTTGTCTTATATTTTCTTCCTTTTCTCTTCCATTTGGGCCCTTCTTTGAGCAGGCGTTTTGCCTCCTCATCACATTCTTTACATTGAGAAGACCTGGTGACCTTAATATTTATGGGCTGGCCTGATTTATCAACGTCAAAGCTGAGTTCAACTTCATTAAGAGCATTCTTAGCGCGGACATTATCGGGTATTTTGATGTTATTCTCTACATATGTGTTATAATTACCCCAGCCTACTTCAGGTTCTTCCACTTCGGCGCTGTCCTTTCTGGAAACATTACTCATTACCCTGCCAGGCTGCTCATAATTCATTTGAGTTCTGGCGGTGGCATCTTCTTTCAAGATGAGATTATTGGGTTGCTTAGACGGAAGGAGCCTGTAATTTTCAGAATTAAAGCCAAGTGATCTTACCTGGACATCCAATACACTATCGCTTGACACAAGATTGAAATATCCTTTTATATCCGTATAAGTTCCTATTTTATCACGGGTATTCATGACATTGGCAAAAGGAACGGGGTTATTTTGTGCATCGACCACCCGGTAATTATAACTGTTATTTAGCGCACCGACCTGGGCCAGGCCCTGGTTATTGGCCCTTTTCTTTGCTACACTTTCCTCTTTGGTAAAATTATACAGCGTTGTATCAGCAACTGGTCTGCTAACACTGACCACATCGGTTTTTTCATCCAACGCTTTTTGTTTTTGAGATTCTACCTTAGCCGGAGCAATGGTGCTTTGCGCTGCCTCTTTGGTCTTATAGACAAGATCTGCACTTCGGTCATCGGCTTTAAGTGAATCAATTGCAGAAAGTGCATAAGAGGTATTCAGATCGCTGACGCTTACTGCTTTTTTCTCAGTTTTAGGTGTTGCTGATTGAGCGGAAACAGCTCCGGTTTTTGTAGTGTCGGTTAAAACATTCACGGCAACCTCATTTGTCTTAGCAACTTCATTTGGTTTATTTTCATTTGCTTTTTCAACATTTGCAATTGGAGCCTCAGCTTTATTTTTTAAGACTAATTGTTTAGCAACAAGTCCGGCTCCAATCAGAACTATTATCGCCGCAGCGATTTTCAACCACGCATATT
>JAICPX010000572.1 GCA_025929635.1 Chitinophagaceae bacterium | reverse complement strand
GCACAAAAATTAAAAGAAAGCACAAATAAGAATATTCATTTTGGCGTGAATGCAAAAGTTATTCATCGCAGTGTCGGCAAATTTGCAAAAGCCTGGGGCTTTGGTCTAGATGCAGGTATGCAAATATTCCAGGGCAAATGGAAATTTGGAATTGCCGGAAGAGATATCACAACCACTTTCAACACATGGTCATTTACATTCACCGAAAAGGAAAAAGAAATCCTTTACTTAACAAACAACGAGATCCCTGTTAAGTCTTCAGAATTGACTGCGCCGAGACTTGTATTAGGTGTAGCCCGGGATTTTAAGCTCAGTAAAAAAGTAAACTTGCTTGCAGAAGCGAATGTTGATCTCACTTTTGATGGTAAAAGAAATACATTGATCAGCGCTGACCCCGTAAGTGCCGATCCGAAACTTGGAGTGGAGTGCAATATCAACAACATATTTTATGTAAGAGCTGGTATCAATAATTTCCAGAGAGCCTTAGCAGATGGAGACACGCTGAATCTGAAGAAAGTGTGGATTTACCAGCCAAGTGCCGGCGCTGGCTTTAAGATATCAAATGTGACTATCGATTATGCCTTTACCAACCTGGCCAATCAATCAAATCCATTATTTACCCATGTGTTCTCATTGAAGCTGGACATGGTAAATGATAAGAATAAGATTAAAAAATGATCCCAACCCTGATAAAAACTAATAGATGAAACGAATTCTACTCATACTGCTTATTGTCATGCCCGGCTTTTTTGCGACGGCGCAGACTTTTCCATACAACAATGAATGGATCGATTACAGTAAGACTTATTATAAATTCTATGTAGGCAAAACAGGTCTTTACAGAATATCACAACCAACACTTTCATCGATCGGAATTGGGAGCACACCCGCCCAGCATTTTCAGCTTTGGAGAAACGGACGTGAAGTCGCATTATACACCTCGATTCCATCAGGTCCTATGGGTGCTGCCGATTATATTGAGTTTTGGGGTGAAAAAAATGATGGTCTTCCTGACAGCACTCTTTATCGTGATACCAGTTTAATACTAAGCAATAGACATAGTCTGCAAACTGACACTGCAGCTTTCTTTCTTACCATAAACCCCGCAGGTGGCAATCGAAGATTACAGGATGCTGTGAATAATGTAGCGGGTAATGTGCTTCCGCCGGAACCCTACTTTATGTTCACCGAAGGAAAATATTATAAGAATTACATTAATCCCGGTTATTATATCGATGCAGGTGAGTACGTGCATTCGTCCGCCTACGACAGAGGGGAAGCCTGGGTTTGCTGGAATATTGGGCAACAGCAATCGATCAGCGAGCCACATGTACTATACCCATATTCCTCAGGTCCGAATGCGTCATTCAGGATAACAGCCTGCGGTAACGGTGTTAACCTGAGAAGATTCAGAGTAAAACTAAATGCCGACAGCATTCTGGGAGCCCAGATGGATTATCTAAATCAATTCAAGGGATCATCATCAGTTCCGCTTACAAGTATATTAAGCGGAAATAACACTATTGAAATTACAAACCTGAGTGGCGGAGCATATGATAGGATGGTGGTTTCGCAATATGAACTCACTTATCCAAGGCTTTTCAATTTTGGCAACAGCGCGAACTTTGAATTTGTTTTACCGGCGAATCCGGCGGGTAATTATCTTGAGATCACCAACTTCGATTATGGATCAGTAGCTCCCGTTTTATATGATCTTACGAATAATAAAAGATACATTGGCGATATTTCAAACCCTGCTTTACTAAAATTCGCGTTGGAGCCATCAATGGTTGACAGAAAGCTTATACTGATAAGTCTTGAGCCGGCGAATATTTCAGCGATCGGCCCGGTGCAGACAAGAAACTTTATTAATTATGCATTGGCTGCGAACCAGGGAGATTATTTGATAATTACAAACCCGAGATTGTATTCAGGGCCCGGAGGATCAAACCCAGTGGAAAATTATAGAACATATCGCAGTTCGTCTACGGGTGGAAATCATAATGCCAGGATCTACGAGATCGATGAGTTGGTTGATCAATTTGCATTTGGTATTAAAAAGCATCCGAATTCAATAAGAAATTTTTTACGCTGGACAAGAAATAGTTTTTCTGCGCCGCCAAAGTTTGTATTTCTGGTAGGCCACGCTGTGGTGTATGATCAATACCGTTATGCTGAAGGCGCTTCAAACCCTGATATTGAAAAACTAAACCTCGTTCCGACCTTCGGGAGCCCAGCCTCAGATATATTATTAAGTGCCGAAATAAGGCAGCAGATCCCGCTTACTCCAATCGGCCGCTTATCCGTTATCAACGGAGATGAAATCGCCACTTATTTGACCAAAGTACAGGAATACGAAGCTCAGCAAACAGCATCATCACCAGCGGTACAGGATAAGGCATGGATGAAAAACGTTGTACATGTTGTTGGTGGAAATGAATCCGCTTTGGTTGCCCAGCTCAGCAATTACATGAACAAATACAAACAGATTATCTCAGATACTCTCTTTGGTGCGAATGTTACCACGTTCAAAAAATCTTCGACTGAGACCGTCCAGCAGTTATCAGACCAGAAATTGAAAGACATTTTCGCCGAAGGTTTATCTCAGCTGGTATATTTCGGGCACTCTTCAGCTACCGTACTTGATTTTAACCTTGATAATCCTGAAGAATACAATAACCCAAATAAGTACCCATTGTTTATTGCGATGGGCTGTTTGGCTGGAAACT
>JAICPX010000601.1 GCA_025929635.1 Chitinophagaceae bacterium | reverse complement strand
CTGATGGGTTATTGATCGTATTGGAATTGATGCTGTAAAATAACTGGTCGGCTGAAGCACCAACGTCACCATCACTACCTACTTCAGCATAGCCGAGTCTTATCTTTCCATAGGAAAGCCAATCAAATCTTCCTTTCAATGTTTCAGAAAAAATATAAGAACCGGAAACAGACGGATAAATGATTCCCATATTCTCTTCAGAGAGTGTAGAGAACCAATCTTTTCTAATTGATCCATTCAAATACAACGTTTTTTGCCATCCTATTTCTGCAGAACCATACAGAGAATTAACTCCAAATTCAAAAAGACTGTAAACGGGATTTTTTGCTCTTCCGTTTTGCACGGTGTAAAGACCTCTTACCACAAAATCAGTAACCTGCACATTGTTTATGTCAAGACGATTGCGTCTTTGGTTGCCACCTCCGGTAAGTGTAACTTCAAAGTCACCAAAAGATTTTGACGCACTCGTCAAGAAATCAAGATTTGTTTCCCTGTTGCGACGGGACTCCTGTGTAAATACGCCATTTACAAAACCTATCGGGGCCGCAGCACGTGACGCATGACCGGTAGGAAAATTATTTGCATCTTCGTCGCGACTAAAATAATCCATTCCAAAGCGACCTTGTATCCACCACCATGGAAGAATGTTATACTTCGTGGATATATTTCCAAATATCCTGTCTCTTTTTATTAAATGAAATTGTTCCGCCAATACCCAATAGGGATTGGTTCGATTCATGAATCTTGAATAGATATATTCATTTCCAAGTGCATTATACTTGTTTGCATCCAATACAGAAAGCGGCATCGTATTAGACATTGCCATTAAAGTGGTAGGAATAGAATTATCCTGGTTGGCAATATTGGGTGGATTGCTGTTATTCTCCCTGGAATAATTGACATTACCTGCAAAACTGAATTTTTCGGAAAGATTGTAATTGAATCCCAGGTTCATTACCTTCCTGCGTAGTTTATTGTTGGGTGTGATACCTAAGTTATCTGTATTATTTAATGAAAGATGCAATCCTCCTTTCTCACCCGATGTCTCCATTGTTACCGTTGTAGAGAAGTTTTGACCGTTTCTGTAAAATTCTTTTATACGGCTGTCTTGCGCCTCATATGGCACTGTCAGGTTGTTGAACAAAATATGGGTCATGCCCGGCTGTATTTTTTCCCCAAAGGACCATTGGCCCGATGTAGGATTCGGCGATGTTGGCCGTACACCATTTTCACCCTGGCCATACTCTTTCTGATAGTCCGTAAAATCCAATGGTGTTTCATTTGTATAATTCGTATTGATACTTACACCGATGCCCCGGGCTCTGCCTTTTGTTTTTGTTGTGATCATGATCACTCCATTGGCAGCACGGTTACCATACAAAGCTGCTGCCGGAGCACCTTTTAATACGGTCATGCTTTCAATGTCATCAGGGTTTATACTTGATAAACCATCCCCGCCGTCAGCAAAGAGACCGCCACCTGTAACACCAACCGTATTATTATTAAAATTACTATTATCAATAGGTACACCATTGATAACGATCAGTGGACTACCGCCACCCGTAATCGCAGATTGCCCGCGGATTCTGATTTTTGAAGTGCCACCCGGGCCTGTCCCTAAGGAAGAAATATTTACACCGGCTACTTTTCCCTGCAGCGCATTCATCACATTGGGTGTACGGTTAAGCGTAAGTTCATCCGGTTTTACATTCGTTGCCGCATAACCTAATCGTCTTGATTCTTTGGTAATTCCTAATGCAGTGACTACCACCTCACTCATACTACGGCCATCAACAACCATTGAAACATTAATTACTGTCCGGCCTGATACAGCAATTTCGGTTGTCGTGTAACCAACATAACTAAAAACAAGAGTTGCAGTTGCAGATGCCGGTACTGTATATTGACCGGCAGCATCGGTGGAAGTACCTCCTGCCACTCCTTTAACGGTAACCGTAACGCCTGATAAAGGTCTCCCGTTTTCATCGGACACTGTGCCCGAAACCGTTTGAGCTTGAACAGCTGTAAAAAAAGAAAAAGCCAATACTGACAGCATTAGCTTCATGAAGCCCGGATTGCACCGCAGCTTTGCATTTAGTTTCATAATAGCAAGTTGTTTTGATTTAACAATAGCAAGCATTCAGTGAAAAATTCTTCGCCTAAAGTATCTGACTCTGTAATTAAAAACTTCCAAAAAAAAAACAGTGATGAATTTTGTACAGGTTGAAACAGGATAAATTCCTTTCTTTATAGCAGTAAGTCAGATTGCTTACCTTAATACCTGCATGCACCAATTTGTATTTCAACAAGGGATCACAGCGGAACTGCAATTGTTCCCGCACCTCATTGAGCTTGGTGCAAAAAAAAATCAATCCATTCACCTTAATTCATTACCGCTATCAGTTTCGGAGTGCATTCGTATTTATTTCATTAATGAAGGG
>JAICPX010000675.1 GCA_025929635.1 Chitinophagaceae bacterium | reverse complement strand
CAAATATAGGTTGTTGCGGGATCAATATAATTACGACGGTATCGATACATGTGCAGTTGACGGACTTTGTGCGACAGCCTGCCCGGTCGATATCAATACAGGTGATCTGATCAAAAGACTGCGCAGGGAAAGCCATTCTGCCTTCGCAAACAAAGTTTCTTTATTAGTTGCACGGCATTTTAAGACTGCGGAGTACTTGGTTCGGCTGGCGTTGCGGGGCGGCGTTGCGATAAATAAACTTTTTGGTGGTCATGCTATGTTGGGGTTGACCTCGGTATTACATAGGATGATACCCGCTATTCCGCTGTGGTCGAACCAATTTCAAAAGCCGCCGGACCTTGGAATTGTTCGTGACGAAACAAAGTTGACAAATCATAATATTGTGTATTTCCCTGCTTGTATCTCAAGGTCGATGGGTACATACAAAGGCAAGAAGAAGAATCTTACCGAAACACTAATGAGCATTTGCAGCAAGTCAGGTATTGGTGTAGTCATGCTGACCGAGTTGGATGGAAGTTGTTGTGGCCAGGTGTTTTCGTCGAAGGGCTTTAATAAAGCGTTTCACTTTATGGCGAATAAAGTTCTCACGCAATTATGGTCAGCCAGCAGGGAAGGCGCTCTGCCTATCGTGATCGATGTAAGTTCCTGTGCTCACACGCTATTACAAATGCGCCCTGCTTTGGAAGATGAAAACAAACTAAAATTCGACCGTTTGGTCATTATGGATAGCGTAGATTTTTTACATGATTTGATATTGCCCCGTACAGGTAGAATAACAATGAAAGAAAGCGTCGTACTACATCCAGTGTGCTCCCTGCAAAAAATGAAGACAGAGGGCAAGTTCATCAATATCGCGAGGCATTTTGCGAAGACGGTTACTGTTCCGTCTAGTGCGGGCTGCTGCGGCATGGCCGGTGATCGGGGCTTTTTATTCCCGGAACTTACTGCGTCCGCGACGGCAGGGGAAGCGGCAGAGGTACGTCAAAACAAGTACGACGGTTATTATTCCAGCACAAAAACTTGCGAGATGGCCCTCACGGCCGCTGTCAAAGAGGACTACATATCCGTTTTGTATTTGGTTGATGAAGGTCTTGAATAATAACCGGGACGCAAACTGTCAATTTCGGGTCCGGACATAAGCATTACCTGCAAAGTAGAAGATTGATTGGACTAAAATCTGTTTTTCAATTCTGCAAGCACTTAAACCCCACTTATCCCTGTAAATAGGACTCGCTGTAAATAGGTAAAAGGCGATAAATCTTGCACGTGAACCTTTAATGCAAAAACTTTTAACAAAACAAATGACGATCCTCATCTAATGAAAGAATCTTTGTCGTCAACCAGATCTCATGAGAAATAAATGTTCATATATCCATTGTGAATCCTATAAAAATTAAAATATTTATATGTTGGTGCTTCCCATGAAACGTTAACTACATGACTGAAGACGAGCAGATACTTGCCTTTTTTATCAATGGCATTACATACATAACAGGAAGTACCCAGTTGGCCGAAAGGGTACGCGAAATCATCCTTCGCTGGAAGGGGCAATTGGGGTTGGTGACACTGCTCTTCTGGACTATCATTCTTTACTTGTGGCTTTTCTGAAATCATAATTGTTATTTTGTTGATGCGTTCGCTCGGCCGT
>JAICPX010000023.1 GCA_025929635.1 Chitinophagaceae bacterium | reverse complement strand
GTTCCAGCGGGATGTTATATAACGAAGCAGAGAGCTTTACTCCTTCTATTAATTCATTCGTTGGTTTGCCTGCATATAGCAATCCTGTTTTAAAATAAACCTGTTCGCCGGTCTCATCCTCGAGTTCTTTCCAATTTTCATAGGCTCTTTGCATCAATGGCACATAATCGGGGTGTTCAAAATATGCTTTGCGAATGATGCGGCTTTGCCCGGCATGCGAACCGAATTCATGAGAGATATCGAATTGCTCAAGCCCCAGAACTTTATAGCCTCTTTTTGCTAAATAATAGCAGGTTGGTGATCCCATGGAACCAACGCCGATCACGATAGCATCAAAAGAAGAAACCGAAGCCATTTGGACGTTTTAAAATTTAAATTGGCACTGGAAAATTAATTATCTTTTGAGATTATTACACCACCCCTTGTAAAGTCACCATCCGGCTATGGAACTAACTTGATTTGATCATTAAAAAGTTAGTATGGAAGTACACCACCACTCTCATACCGCAAGAAAAAAATGGACCCACTATTTCTGGGAATTCCTCATGTTGTTCCTGGCCGTGTTCTGCGGATTCATGGCCGAGTATCAATTAGAACATACGATCGAACATCAGCGGGAAAAAAAATATGCCCGAACACTGTATGAGGACATAAAAGCAGATACCGCAGCATTGCAGGCTGCAATCAATACCAATTCATATGTAACATCCCGCATCGATACATTTCGCAGAATGGTCGAAACCCAATCAATCAACTCCCTCCCAACTGGAAGTTGGTATTATTTCGGAAGATTTGGGACACGTTATTTCCATATACCATTCCAGGATGCTACTATCGAGCAATTAAAAAGTTCCGGCGGGCTTCGGTACTTCAGGCATAATGATGTTGTAAATGCAATAGGCAGATACGACCAGGGCCGGCGCGACCTGCAAACCCTTCTGAAATTCCAGGATCCAATCTATAGCGATTTAATAAATGCAAGAAATGTCATATTTAATACCTATCACCTCGATGCGATAATGGATATCGACAGAATTACAATAAATGTTGACTCTTTTAAGCAGGCGAACATGCCATTGTTGAGCAATAAAAAAGAAGATTTTATCCGGTATGCCAATTTTTGCCAGCTTCGCTCTTATAATAACAAGTACTTGCTTCGCAGCGAACAGGCAGTTTTGAAACAAGCAGAAATACTATTGGCTGAATTAAAAGATAACTATAATCTCAAGTAGCTACAAATGGAAGTTCATCATCACTCTCATACAGCAGACCCTGGTTTACACCGGGGCAAGAAAAAATGGACACATTATTTCTGGGAATTCCTCATGTTGTTCCTTGCTGTATTCTGTGGGTTTTTAGCAGAGTACCAGCTTGAACATAAGATTGAAAAAGACAGGGAAAAGCAGTTTATTAATTCCCTTGTTGCCGATTTGCAGGACGATATAAAAAATCTTGATATGATGATCGGGGTCGAACGGCAGGGGATTGCAAGCCTGGATACCTTAATTAATTTACTCAACAGCCCCGGGCTGGCAAAACAAAATGGGGACCAGCTTTATTATGTGGCAAGGATGGGACCGAGGTCAAATCCTTTTGCCAATAACAGCAGAACTTTTGACCAGTTAAAAAATGCAGGAGGCTTCCGCCTGATCCGGTATGCTGATGCTTCCAATAATATTATGGGTTATTATAACCAGCTTTCACAGATAAGGCTGCTCGAGGACAATTATAACCATGAATTTGACAATTATAAACGAGTTGGCGCAAAAATTTTTGACCCCGGTATCTTACGCAGACAAGAAGCCAGCAACGGAGAGATCCTGCGCAGCAATGATAATCCCGCTCTTGTACGGTATGGAATCGAGCTGCTGAAAGAATTGGGATTTCACACGTTGCAGATGAATGGTTCAAGACGTTCAAAAATATTATTGCTTGAAAACATGAAAAAAAGCGGGGAAGAGCTGATCGCTTTTTTAAGGAATAAATATCACTTGAAATAATTTTTATGGAAGTACACCACCACGCTCATACGTCACGAAAGAAATGGACCCATTATTTCTGGGAGTTTCTCATGTTGTTCCTTGCTGTGTTTTGTGGTTTTCTGGCCGAGTACCAACTGGAACATAAGATTGAAAAAGATCGGGAAAAGCAATACATACATAACCTGATTAAGGATCTGGAACAGGATACAACTGCACTTGCCGAAGATATCAATGCATTACTTGACCACCTGGGACGAAATGATACGTTGATGAAACTATTGTCTGGTCAGCATGTGAAAGATCACGGTTCTGATCTTTACTATTTTGCCCGCCGTGCTTCGCGAAGTGTAAGGGTAGCTATACATGATGCCACCATTCAACAAATGAGAAATTCAGGCGGCTTCAGGCTTATCAGGAATCAAAAAGTTTCAAGAGCCATTATTGAATATTATAACCGGCTTGTATTTATTGAATACCTGCAGGATATCGAACGCAGCGAAACAAATGAATACAGGAAGATGGCAGTTGACGTTTTTCACCCTGCTGTTTTTAATGGCATCGTTAGCGCTAACAATGAAATAACAAGACCACCTGGAAATCCTTCTTTACTGACATATGATGCTAAAACACTATTAAAGCTGGCGGGCATGGTTGGTTATATTACAAATACAAAACTCGGCTTGTCAAAAGCAGAAACGGCGATGATACAGGCTGCCCGTGAATTAATTCTTTTGATAAAAAAGGAATATGATATAAAATAACTTTATGGAAGTACACCACCATTCTCATTCGGCACGAAAAAAAGGGACACATTATTTCTGGGAGTTTCTCATGTTGTTCCTGGCTGTCTTTTGCGGTTTTTTAGCAGAGTACCAATTAGAACATAAGATTGAACGGGATCGGGCAAAACAATTTTTACAAAGCATGCTCGTGGATGTACGAACCAATATTACAATCCTGGATTCATTACTTGACCAGGATGAGATCATGATCGCGAATTATGATTCGCTGGTAAACTGGCTACTCCTGGATAGTGCCACAATTAACCGCGCAGCATTCGCAAGAAAAATGGGAGCCGTTTGGATACGGAATTATTTTGTCAGGAAAGAAACTTACGACCAGATGAAGGCATCCGGTGCCCTTCGCTATGTGGGTGATATTGAATTTCAGAAAAAGCTGATGGATTACGAACGCATTAACAATTTTGCACAGACGCGTAACCAGGAGTTTGAAAGAAAATATTATACTGAATTGTTTATACCCGCCCTTTACAATGCTTATGATCTTGTTTGCCAGGTTATTCTTGATACGAGCAATTATTCCGATCCTGTGAAGGTGGAAAAAGTCGCCAGGCACCATGATGTGCTTAGCGGAAATGATGCAGTTGTTTTTCGACATGATATCGGCGCCGCGCTTACATTACGGCTTGAACGCCTGAGAAGAAGCCTTGATGCATACATTGATGCCAGGCTGGCATGTGTTGAAATGGAAAAGCTGATAATGAAAAAGTTGAGGATGAGATTAACCGAATAAATGAATTAACATGGAAGTACACCACCACGCCCATACTTCAAGAAAAAAATGGACACATTATTTCTGGGAGTTTCTCATGTTGTTCCTGGCTGTATTCTGCGGGTTTTTGGCAGAGTACCAGCTGGAGCATAAAATTGAAAGAGACCGGGAGAAAAAATTTATTCAAACATTTATCGAGGACCTGAAATTTGATACTGCCGCTATTAGCAAGAATTTACTCTTTCGAAAAACAAAGGGAGACCAGATAGATTCACTGATCGATCTGTTAAGTGAACAAAAAATAAAAGGATATGAAAATGAGTTGTATTATTTGGGAAGAATGCTTGTGAGAACAACCCGGTTCCAAAGTAACGACAGAACAGTTACCCAATTGAAGTTTTCGGGTTCGATGAGATTAATAAGAAATGAAAACGCTGCTGATAGTATTATTTCTTATCAAAAATTAGTAGACATTATTCTTGCCAACCAGGAAGATGACCGTATTGAAAGAAGGGCCGCCGACCCTTTACTGACCCGCATGTTTAACCCGTTTGTATTTAATAAAATGCTGGATGATTTTAATAACATAATAAAGCCGGTTGATAATCCTCCCTTACGGTCTTACGAGATTCCTGTTCAGCAAGATCTTGCTTATTGCATTAACCAGATCAAAGGAAGTAATATCATTATTAAAACCAGGCTGGAATTATTAAATGAAAAAGCAAAAAACACTATTGCGTTTCTAAAAAAAGAATATCACCTGTCCGAAGGGACTCCTTTGGAGAAATAGCAGTTTATGGAAGTACATGCGCACACACATACAGCACGTAAAAAATGGACACATTATTTCTGGGAGTTTTTAATGTTGTTCCTTGCCGTGTTCTGTGGATTTTTGGCAGAATATCAGCTGGAACATAAAATTGAAAAGGACAGGGAAAAACAGTTTATGCAAACAATGGCAGAAGATTTAAGCTCTGACACAGCCCAATTAAACAGGTTAATCAGTGCAAGAAAAACCCGTGTCTGGCAATTGGATACATTGTTCAATATGATTGCAAGCGATGAATACCTGAAAGAGGGCAGGAAGGTTTATGAATTGTATGAGCTTCCTTATTGGGATATTCTTCGCTTTTTTCCATCAGATAGAACCATGCAACAGCTGAAAAACGGCGGTAACCTGCGACTGATACGAAAAAGAAATGTTTCAAATGCCTTAATCAGTTACGACGTATGGATCCGCAACCGAAAGGAGTATGAGCCGCTGCAGGCTGAACTCGCAAATCAAATAAATAATTTTCATGAAAAGCTGATCGATCCTGTAATTATTGCCGGGGCCACAAAAGAGTTTGCATTTAATCAATTAGCGGCTGATACAGTAGTCAAACGCTTCAACCGGATAGTTTTGCCAGCCGGTATTACCATTTCAAAACTGGCTGAAGCAGATAAAAAAGCGATCTTAAAATATTTATATCAGGTAAAAACTATTTACATGGAATATATAAGAGACAATATTTCTGAAAAGGAACTGGCTGAAGAAACACTTGAATTAGTAAAAGGTGAGTATAACATTAAATAAATCTCACTTATGGAAGTACATGCCCACACTCACACCCCAAGAAAGAAATGGACACATTATTTCTGGGAATTTCTTATGCTATTCCTTGCTGTGTTCTGCGGATTTTTGGCCGAGTATCAACTGGAACATATAATCGAGCATCAACGGGAGAAGCAGTATGCAAAACAGTTACTGGCCGATCTGCGTGCCGACCCGGTATTCTTTGAAAAGAGAATCAAGACTATGGATGGGATCATGGAAAAACATAAAAGATTTTATCAATTAATGACCTCGCTGGCAAAACCTGCCGATAAAGAAATACTCAATGCCTGCCTTCCTCTGCTTTATGCATTTGATATACCGGTAACAACTGCAACCTATAATCAGATGAAGACATCTGGCGGTTTGCGCTACATACAAAATGAAAAACTGACAAATGTTTTACAACAATATTACGAGGTCTCACTGCCAAGGGTCTCCAATTCCTCGGATATGGAAATTCGTTACTATTATGAAATTATTAATCCGTTTATTCTAAAACATTTCCGTGTCCAGGATTTTGATTTTTTTTCTGATACTGTTAAAACAAATGCCCCGGTTATTATGAATCGCACAAACCAGGTTGACCAGGAATTACTGAATATCATTGAAGGGTATGCAGGTTCCCACGGAGTTATTCAGGAACGGCTGACGATCCCGGCCGTAAAAAAACTCAATGAACTGATCGGGTTACTAAAAAAAGAATACAGACCGAAATAGACTATCATGGAAGTACATACCCACACCCATACGCCAAGAAAAAAATGGACTCATTATTTCTGGGAGTTCCTCATGTTATTCCTTGCTGTGTTTGCCGGCTTTATGGCAGAAAACCAGCGGGAACATTTTATAGAGCATAACCGGGAAAAACAATTCATCCGTTCACTAATTTATGACGTAGAAGCAGATACGGCAAGACTAAATGAACTGATATATCAAAGATCGATGCGTGAATCGCGTGTAGATTCGATTGCATTTTTATTGAACAGCGACTCTGCTGATCATAAAACAAGGGATATCTATTATTTGGCAAACATGATTCCAAGAGTAACCATCTACCAGTTCACGCCCAATGAAGGAACAATGCAGCAATTAAAAAATTCAGGTGGTTTAAGGTTGATAAGAAAATTATTTGTTGCCGACAGCATTATTAAATATGATGCCTCGATCCGGTCTTTGCTACGATTGGATCTGCAGGAGCAGGATATCATACACGTGCAGCGGGAGGCTGCTCCCAAAATTTTCGATGGTCTTGCGTTAAGCAGGTTTTCCGACCCGGATAACAACGCTATCCGGCTTGATTACAGCCCGCCTTTAACAGCAGGCTATAAAAATGCTTTGAATGAATTTAATTACCGCCTGAATTCTGTTAAGAATATAAACAAAGCATACAGGAGGGAAGCAAGAAAACTTCTAAAGCAGGCAACCAATTTGATCATTACCTTACAAAAAGAATATAATCTGTCCGGAGGGGCTCTCCAAAGGAGTTCTGACGGACCTTCGGAGAAATAAAGCTGTATGGAAGTACACCACCACAGTCATACGTCAAGGAAAAAATGGGCACATTATTTCTGGGAGTTTCTTATGCTGTTCCTCGCCGTGTTCTGCGGATTTTTCGCAGAGTATCAATTGGAGCATAAAATAGAAAAAGAACGGGGTAAACAATACATAGCGTCATTTTATGAAGACCTGAAAAAAGATACGGCGCGGCTGGCTTATCTTATCGACTTTGAAACAAATAAAATAGCATCACTTAATAAAATCGGGGCTTGTTATGACAGTATTTCAAAAAATGAACAACCCGCGTCTTTATTGGACATCATCAAAAATTCTCTTTCTAATAATCCTTTCCTGATGGATGGCCGCACCCTGCGACAACTAACAAATGCAGGTGGTTTTCGCCTTTTGAAAAAAGAAGATGCTGATAGCATTATCAGCTATGAAAAAAATGGTAACAATTTTGAAGATTACCAATCCACGCTGTATCAACAGGCACAGGATAACTTAAGAAATACTTTTAACGAAGTGATTGATTTCGTTCCCTACACAAAATTGTATGCTGATGTTGCCAACAATCCATTGCCTGATGCCATAGATTTGGAAACACCATTATTGCTTACTGCTGATAAACGCATGCTGAACAAATATTTTAACCAGCTGTTCCAGTATTTGCGGGCCACGGTTCAGCATCGCAACCGGTTAAGGACATTCAAAGAACATGCAGAGCGGTTGCTTGGGTATTTTAAAAACAAATATCATTTTAATTAGGATTTTTTATCGAAGTACATCTTGATGAAACAGGATCCAATTCAACAATGAAGGGTAGTTGGCCAGGATGCAAAGAACCGAGGTGAACTGGCATACCTTTCGGCTATGGGGGTTCCATTACAAAGATTGACCATTCAGAGAATTTACAGGAGCAATTAAACAAGGCAGGAAACCTGATCAGTGTCATTAAGAAAGAATATCATCGTAAATAAAATATAAAGCATGGCAGGTAAAACATCACTTCCGGGTCCTATTACGATATTAATGATCGTTATTTTGCTGGCCGCGGTAAGTACATGGCTATTACCTGCCGGGGAATATGCCAAGTTGCAAAAAGATGGGTCGACATTCTTACTGACTACTGATTCAAGTTCCGTTTCCTTACCTCTTACGCAAAAAACACTGGATAGTCTCAGCATTCGCATCGAAGTGCAAAAATTCATTGATGATGATATCCGGAAACCAGTTTCAGTCCCGGGATCTTTCAAAAAGCAGGAAAAAAATCCGCAGGGATTTATTGAAGTATTGCAGGCACCGATTAAAGGGATTTACGACAGCATTGATATCATCTTATTTGTCCTTATCATCGGCGGCTTTATGTATGTATTCAATGAAACGGGTGCAATGACAAAAGGCATTTCCTGGCTATCGCATACGATGAAAGGCCGCGAACCTCTATTGATAGCAATATTAACTGCAATATTTGCTTTTTTTGCTTCATCGTATGGAATGGCTGAGGAAGCGCTGATCTTTTATCCGATACTTGTTCCATTATTCCTGGCAGCAGGTTACGACCTGTTGGTTCCATTGGCAATAATTTTTGGCGGTACATCGCTTGGCGGTATTCCTGCTTTCTCTAATCCTTTTTCAACGATCATTGCATCAAATGCTGCAGGGATTAATTGGATGGATGGTCTCACAGGAAGATTGGTGCTTTGGGTTTTACTTACAGCCCTGATGATATGGTATATTTTACGGTATGCTGCAAAAGTCAAAAAAGATCCAACTGCATCCCTGGTTCATAAGATCGATGGCACAGTTAGTCCACCTTTTGAAATAAATAATAACCAACCTGCCGTAACAAGGCTCGATCTGAAAACAAAATTGTTGTTATTAATATACATCGCAACGTTTCTTACCATGATCGGTTGCGTTGTATTCCTGAAATGGTGGATGACTGAAATGTCTGCTTTGTTTCTTGCCTCATCAATTCTTATCGCTATTATCGGGCGTATCAATGAAAAAACCTTCGTAAGAGAATTTATTAAAGGAGCGGAAAATTTACTTTCCGTCGCATTTATTATTGGCGTGGCAAGAGGTGTTACGATTGTGTTAAACGAGGGACGTATCAGTGATTCTATTTTATTCTTTACCGCCAACCTTGTGCAAGGGATGTCACCGGCGATATTTATTCTTGCCTTGATGATCTTTTACGTGGTCTTCTCCCTTTTCATACAATCTACATCAGGTATGGCAGTATTGACGATGCCCATCATAGGAGCACTGGCAATCATTGTAAACATACCAGGAAGAGAGATCGTCAATTCATACATGTATGGGATGTGTATCATGTCATTTATTGCGCCAACGGGATTGATACTTCCCAATCTTGCGATGGTGAATATAAGTTTGAAGACATGGATGAAGTTTATTATGCCCTTGTTGATCCTTATTACGATCATTTGTGCAGCAGCGTTGATGATCGGGATTAACCTTTAACAACAAACGGGGATCTAACCGGCGCGGCTAGTTTGAATTCGTTTTAGAAACATTTTTTTCCAGCAACTCCCTGATCTCGGGATATTCTTTTATTCCCCTCATCATTGGGTACTCCGTATAGTAATGCATCGTATCAAGCCCTTTCGTTAAGCAATTGTTGAGATGATGAATTACCTTGTCCCTGTAGATCTTAAACCGGTCCTCCAGCGCCCACCAGACCATTAACAGATCGCCATCAAGAACCATATCAGGTTCTATCGCCTGGCGGTGTTCAAGCTTACCAATTATTTCAAGCGCCTGCTCCTTTTGTCCCAACCTTGCATAGGCATGTCCGAGCGGGCCTAAACTCTTCAATGGATGATCTGCCAGCCGATGAACTTCCATAAAATATTCCATGGCTTTTCCCCAATCTCCTTTCATTCCTGTGCACCAGCCTTTCATTTCTATCGCCGTTCTCATTGTTGGATTTATTTCCAGTTGTTTTTCTGCCATGCGATAAGCATCATCATATCTTTCTGCCATTGTATAAGCTTCGCCAAGATAATTATTGATCACAGTCGAAAGCGGATCGATCTCCAGTGCCTTCTCCAGGATTTTCACTGCTTCATCTTTTTTCCCAACCACTATATAATAATAACCCAGTAACCGGTAGGCTTCAGTATAAGCAGGGTTTAGCTGCATTGCTTTTTGCAAAGCATTATAAGCGTCCTGCCATTTCTTTTCATAAAAAAGATACACTCTCGCTTTGGCAATATGGCTTTCTGCAAGGGAATCATCAAGTTTTAATGCTTTGTCACTGTATTCACTGGCAAAACCAAATGCCTTCTCTGGTTTTAGTTGCCCGGTAGCACCAAGATTTGAATAAACGATCGCCATCATTGCGTAAGCCTGTGCATAGCCAGGTTCAAGTTCTATTGCCTGCTGAAAACATTCAATAGCCTTATAGTTATCCGGGGGCGTTAATTTATACCAGTAATGCAAACCTTTCAGGTAAAGTGTGTATGCATTTACATTTTTGGTTGGCGCTTTTACCAAATGTTCTTTTTGTGAAGCCAGCGATAAATTTTCGCGGAGACGATTGGCGATAATGCTGCTGATCTCATCCTGAACATGAAAAATATCGGTGAGGTCACGATCATAATTTTCACTCCAGATATGATAGCCATCGGCTGCGTTGATCAGCTGGGCGGTGATGCGAACGCGATTGGCCGATTTACGCACGCTGCCTTCAAGGATCTTATCTACGTTCAGTTTAATTCCAATTTCACGAATGTCATCGAGTTTGCCTTTAAAGGCAAATGCAGAAGTACGTGAAGTGACCTGCAAGCCTTCCACCTTTGTAAGTGAGTTCAACAGCTCTTCGGTTATTCCGTCACTGAAGTATTCATTTTCCGGGTCGGGGCTTAAATTCACGAAGGGTAAAACGGCAAGCCGGTTGACCGGTGGTTTTGTTTTTCCTTTTAATTCTTCCCTTGATGGCACCACCAATCCGGTATTGGCGACAGCAAAAACACGGACCGGAACTCTCACGTTTTTCATTTCAAAATAACCAAGTTCCCGGATGGATATCTCATTTTGATTTTTCACATCATCGGCAACTTTTTCGGAAATAAAAATGCTTCCGGGTACCGCAAGTGATTCAATTCTTGAAGCAAGATTAACCCCGTCGCCATATACGCCGTCATCTTCTACTGCTATATCACCGGTATGAATTCCGATACGCAGATCAACAGTTGGCTCCTGCTTGAGTCGTTGTTGAATTTTTATCGCGCAATTCACACCATCAATGGCGCTGGGAAAAATGCTTAAGGAGCCATCACCATAATATTGAAGGATCTTTCCATTATAGTTTTTAACTGACGAATCCATCACATCTTTTAAATGTTTTTGCTTGGCTTTTGCCAATTGCTCATTCTCCTGCATCAGGGCTGTATAACCCGCCATATCCGCAAACATTATTGCCGCCAGTTGTCGCATAAAAAAGAACACGAAAATAAGTGAATGTAGTGGCAAATGATTAGCATAATTATGTCAATGCAGATAATTTGTAAGTCTTAACTTTAGTGCTTACCGAAATCAATTGCATGAAAAAGCTGTTTCCTCTTATTTGTTTTGTTGTATTAGCCTGCGATCAGCAAGGAGTCAAATGAGGTGCTGAACCGGATGGATCAGTATTTAATCGGCAACCGAACTAAAAAACCAGGCTACAGAACTATTTGAGATTGTAAAACAGGAAAATAGACTGACTTAGAATGGTTATTAATTATTGATTACTGATTATTTTAATCAATTGCCGGCAAATAGTAGGTTCAATAATTAATAATCAATAATTAATAATGTAATTATGGAAGTACACCACCACGCACATCACGGGAAAAGGAAATGGACGCATTATTTCTGGGAGTTCCTTATGTTGTTCCTTGCCGTGTTCTGTGGTTTCCTGGCCGAATATCAACTGGAGCATGTAATAGAAAATCAGCGGGAAAAAAAATACATACTATCGTTTATTGAAGATCTAAAAGCCGACACAACCAAAATAAACCAGGTTCTCCAGGCTTCAATAGAACATCGGAACGGTTTAGATAGCCTGATGGGAGTATTGAAAGAACCCGGCTTTGTAAACAATCCCGGTAAATTCGAGAATTACGTCAACAATGTTTTTTTGCTTCTCGCTTTTCATCAAACTGACAGAACACTTCAGCAATTAAAAAATGCCGGTGGAATGAGACTTATCCGGAAACAGGCGGCTTCTGACAGTATAATATCCTATGATAACATGGTTAAGGAAGTTGAAGAACAAAAAGAAGATTTGTATAATGCTAACCAGGCTGCTGCAAACCTGACAGTACAAATTTTTGATTTTAATAGCTCTAATAATCCCTTCATCAATCGTACCCTGGTGCCAAGACCTGAAAAATTCAAATTACTTACAACAGAACCTACAAAACTTGGAGAATTGTTCAACAGTATACTTGGCTTCAAGGTCACCTCGTTTATTTATTGTGTATGGTTAGAGGAATTAAAGCGTAATGCCGAACGCCAGATTATTTTTTTGAAAAAAGAATATCATCTAAAATGAAACAATTAGTTATCCTGCTGCTTTTATCCGAAGCTGTGTTTGCACAGCAATATGATGTCCTTATTATCAACGGAAAAATAATTGATGGTACGGGCAATAGTTGGTATTATGCTGATGTAGCCGTCAAAGATGGAAAGATCGTATACGTAGGTAAGACAAACAACGTTACTGCACCAAAAGTTATCAATGCAAAGGGATTGATCGTTGCTCCCGGTTTTATTGATGTGCATGGACATATTGAGAACGGAGTTTTTGAAAATCCTTCAGCTGGTAATTATATCTATGATGGAGTAACAACAGTGATCACGGGTAATTGCGGCGGCTCGGCAGATGACCTGAAAAATTTTTTCTGGCGGATAGATAGTATGAAGACTTCTATTAATGTCGCTTCCCTGGTTGGGCATAATACGGTGAGAAGACTGGCAATGGGATTAAACAATCGTTTAGCCACGCCGGAAGAGCAAAAGAAAATGGAGGAATTGGTGGTGCAGGCAATGAAAGATGGAGCAGTGGGTTTGTCAACAGGGCTGATTTATTTACCTGGAATGTATAGCAATACTGCAGAAGTAATTGGATTGGCAAAGGCGGCGGCTGCATACAATGGGGTTTATGCGTCACATATCCGCAATGAAGAAAATGGTGTGAAAGACGCGATCAATGAAGCGATCAACATCGGGAGAGCTGCAAATATCCCGGTGCAGATATCACATTTCAAAGTAAGCGGACCGGCAAACTGGGGTAGAAGTAAGGAAACGCTCCCGATGATAGAAGCGGCGAGAAGGGCAGGTTATGATGTAACGATCGATCAATACCCTTATTCAGCAAGCAGTACCAATTTAGGTATCCGGTTACCGGATTGGGCAATGGCGGGAGGGTCGGACTCTTTGAAGAAAAGGATCAGTGACCCGGTAACGCATAAGCAGATCATTAAAGAAATGCTGGAGATGCAAAATACATACAAGTACAAGAATTACAGTTACGCTTATGTCGCTAATCATTCAGCCGATACAACATTCAATGGAAAAAATATTTCAGAGATAAATAAATTAAAAGGCCGCAAATCAAAAATGAAATTTGAAGCCGAGACGATCCTCGATATGATGATGGCCGGCGGTGCCCAGATGGTTTATCACAGCATGAATGAGGATGATGTCCGGCACTTCATGAAATATCCTTTCAATATGATCGGTGCCGATGGCGGTGTAGTGGTGTATGGGAAAGGGATGCCGCATCCAAGAGCTTATGGTACGAATGCAAGAGTGCTTGCAAAATATGTAAGGGATGAGAAGTTAGTTTCCCTGGAAGAAATGATCCGGAGAATGACTTCGCTGGCCGCACAAAAATTTCAATTAAAGGACAGGGGTTTGATCAAGGAAGGAATGGCTGCTGATATCGTGGTATTTAACCTGGATGAAGTAACCGATAAAGCCACATTTGAACAACCCCACCAGTTCTCGACAGGTTTTGATTATGTTTTGGTAAATGGACAGCTGGTTATTGAAAATGGTAAACATAGCGGTGTAAGAAGTGGTGCGACTTTAAAAGGCCCCGGCTTCACTAAATAAAACTTATTCTTTTTATCTTTCCTGTAAATCCTTTTTATGCACCCTGAAACAAAAAGCAGGATCATTCGATTGATCATTTACATGATCGTGGGCTTTGCTGCAGCTTTTCTTTACCGCTATTTTAAAAACGATTAAGATGGAGGTCCATCATCATGCACATACGGCAAGAAAGAAATGGACACATTATTTCTGGGAATTCTTTATGCTCTTCCTGGCAGTATTTTGTGGTTTCCTGGCAGAGTATAAGCTTGAACACGTGATAGAGCATGGCAGAGAAAAACAATATATGCGAACCTTGCTCGAAGACCTTAAGAAGGACACAGCCAGTCTTGAAGAGAGCATACGATTTTGGACAACACTCAGTGATAAAATCGAAATCACAAGACCGCTTTTAAAACAACCGGCCACTGAAAGTAACCGGGAAGCTATCTATGAGACGGCTGCCCGGCTGATCGATTTCAATGATTTCATCTATTTCGACCGGACCATTGAACAACTTCGCAATTCAGGAAACTTCAGGCTTATCAGCAACCAGCACGTTTCAGATACATTGATCAGTTATGACAGTTTTATCCGGGTGCAATTGAGAGAACAGGAAGCTACATTACTTAAATTATTGCTGGATCTACTTCAGCTGCAAAATGAATTGTTCGACTCCGATGGGCTTGAGATCAAATTCAGAAAACTTAAAAACCGTCCTGCTACCAAGACCTTTGAAGCGATAGATTACAGCAGGATGGATAATAAGGATAAAATGTTTCTTTATCATAATTCTTTGTTTCTATACAATGTTGGCATCAGTTACCTTCTTTCTTCCGAAAAAGGTTTAAAGAAGTGGGCAACTG
Organism: Chitinophagaceae bacterium; assembly: GCA_025929635.1. Classification (GTDB taxonomy): domain Bacteria; phylum Bacteroidota; class Bacteroidia; order Chitinophagales; family Chitinophagaceae; genus VBAS01. The sequence continues at coordinate 5,858 of JAICPX010000023.1, read as the reverse complement.
GTTTGATCGACTTGGTAAAAAAAGAATATAGTTTGAACTAAATAGTATGGAAGTTCATCATCATTCACATACCGCAAGAAGGAAATGGACCCATTATTTCTGGGAGTTTCTCATGTTATTTCTTGCGGTGTTCTGTGGCTTTCTTGCAGAATATAAATTAGAACACACAATTGAGCACAACAGGGAACGGCAATTCATAACGACAATGGCAGAGGACCTAAAAAGTGACACCGCACAATTACTATTGAATATCAATTACAGGAGAACCAGGGAAATGATGTGCGATTCGCTCATTACTGCTCTCTCAGATCATAAGAACAAAGGAAATGATATTTATTATTATGCCCGGAACCTGACCCGGCCTCAATACTTTTCACCAAATGACCGAACACTCCAGCAACTTAAAAACTCGGGAGCATTGAGACTGATCAGGAACATCAGGGTTTCCGATAGCATCATGTCGTATGATCAGCATTTACGATACCTTATGGTCCTGAGCGAAGATGAAAGAAGCATCCGCGATGGGTTCAGGGACCTGGTAGGAACCGTTTTTGATGGATCAATCCTGTACGCTCAAATTGATACAGCCGATTTTGCAAATTATAATAAGCCGACAGGAAATCCGCCGTTGTTTATGCGGGATGCCGGTTCTATAAACAGGGTGATCTCATCGGCGCAATATTTAAAAACTGTTATAAGGGGAGTGAGAGTAAGACAAGAGAGGTTAAAGACTACAGCCAGTCATCTGCTGTCATTCCTACAAAAAGAATATCATCTTGAATAGCGTTCATGGAAGTTCATCATCATAGTCATACAGCACGAAAAAGATGGGCCCATTATTTCTGGGAGTTTCTCATGTTGTTCCTTGCTGTGTTCTGTGGTTTCCTGGCAGAATATCAATTGGAACATAAGATTGAAAAAACCCGGGAACGACAATACATCAGATCTTTTGTCGAGGATCTTGAAGCTGACGCGAAAAGTTTGCAGGGCAGGATCGACTATTGTGACCAGACGGTAAGACGAGTTGATTCACTGATAGCAGTGTTCAACCATCCTGAGCTTAAAAAGATGGCGGTGGAAGTGTATTATTTTCTTCGTTGGATGCACCGAAGCGATGTTTTTAGCGTCAATGACAGGACCATTGTTCAATTGAGAAATGCCGGTGGAATGCGCCTGGTTTCCAATAAGGATGTGGCAGATAGTATGAACAGCTACTATAAAGAAGTTGATCATATCAAATTTATTTACGAGGAACAGGTTGAATGGCGAAGAGCTCTACGGCCAGATTTTTCGCGTCTGATGAACGGTACTGATTATGGAAAAACGATCGATGAGAAAAATACCGTGATCCGAAGTAGTGAGCCTTTGCAATTAAGATCGACCGATCCGGAGCTGATCAATGAATATATTCTGCTTCTCAACAATATAAAAGGGATCAATCTTGGACTTAAGAGAAGAATGGGTAGTCTTATTACAAAAGGAACTATTATCAGGGAGTTTATAATAAATGAATACCATCTGAATTAACAATTGATTTAATGAAAATATTTCTTATCCCGTTGTTGTTTCTTAGTCAGATCTGCAATGCGCAGAAAAAAGAAATTGATTCAATAATCGGCGCACAACAGGATTTTAGTGGTGTTGTATTGATCGCTGAAAATGGAAAACCTGTTTATCACAAGGCATTTGGTTATCGTGAATTTGAACCACAAATTCCTTTAAAGATCACTGATATATTTGAACTGGCTTCGGTATCAAAACAATTCACAGCCATGATCATCATGATGCTGAAAGAAAAAGGGAAGTTGAATTATAATGACCTTGTAGAAAAATATCTCGAAATACCATATAAAGGAATTTCAATCCGTCATTTGCTCACCCATACGAGTGGCTTACCCGATTACCAGGAGATCATGGATAAATATTGGGACAAAACAAAAGTTGCGGGCAATCCCGACTGTATTGAATATTTAAGTAAGTACGCACCGCCCACACGATTTGAGCCAGGTGAAAAGTATGAATATAGCAACACCGGCTACCTTCTGCTCGCCAGCATTGCCGAGAAGGCGAGCGGTAAAGACTTCATTGACATGTGCAGGAAATGGATCTTCAGGAAATTGAAAATGAAAAGCACCGGCATAAGAACACTTCAGCAAAAGAAGGCAACCAAAAACTTTGCTATTGGTCATATTTATGTTGGAGATAGAAATAAATATGTTCGTGCTGATTCATTTCCCTCCTCAGATTATACGATCTGGCTGGGAAACAGGAAAGGACCCGGAAGAATAAGTTCTATTGCTGCCGATCTGTTGAAATGGGACATGGCTTTGTACAAAGAACAACTAATAAGCCAAGCAACCTTACAGGAAGCATTTGCGCCAATGAAATTGAATAATGATAGTTTATCAAATTATGGTTTTGGCTGGTCGTTGCGAACCGATTCTACTGTTGGAAAAATTGTTCTGCATGATGGCAGTAACCCTGGGTACAAAACGCAGATCATCCGTTATGTTGATAAAAATAAAACCCTTATTGTTTTAAACAACAATGCTCATAGGCACTTTACCCTTATCGTTGAGCAACTGGAGGCAACACTAAAGGACTAACTTGAGCCGGGCTATCACCCCACATTCATTCTATGGAGCCATGCAAATGAGTGCCGGTCATCAATGCAGACTTTTTCTATAGGTCACATGAATATACGATCAGTGTTTGTCAATAAATGCCAGTACTATTTTATTGAAATCAGATGGGTTTTCAAATTGAAGACCATGGGTAGCTCCGCTCAATATTGCGGTCTCGTTAGTGGCAAGACATTTATCGATTTCGCGTACGATCACACTAAAAAAGGGAGTTGTCTTTTCTCCTTCCAGGAGCAGCACCGGTGTTTGTATTTTCTTAAAGTCATCGCAGGTTATTTCCGGGAATCGATTTGCACTCATGATAGCGCCTCTCAGCTCAAGTGAATTTGCAAGCATTGCCGAACGAATTTCGGGAGGGGTGTTTAGGTACATCGTCGTATCACCAAATACCCAACCAGCAAACAAAGAGATCGCTTTTTCATCATTGCCCGCTTTAAATGCTTCACTGGCAGGTTTTGTAATTGCAAAGAATTTTTGGGCTATCGTATCGCCACCCGGTGCGGTCATTAGTATCGGTGCAACAGGAGGTTCTCCCAGTACACAGCTTTTCACCAGTTCAGGATGTTTCATTGTTGTAAGTAAAGCAGTATATGCGCCATAAGAATGACCAACCAAATGAACAGGGCCAGCATTTAAGGATTGAATAAAACCTGCAAGATCATCTGCGTGGGGAGTCACCGAATAGTCAGCGGAATCATTTATCACCTGTTTATTTGGATAGGCATAACGCCGGCTATAAGTAATGATCCTGTAGTTTTTTGAGAATGTATCCAAATGAGGGAGCCACACCCGGTAATCACCCAATGTACCGTGTATAAAAATTATTGTTTCCCCTTTACCAACGTCAACAAAATGTAATGAATCACCATTGATAAATGTGCTTTTTAAATTCAGGGGATGTTGCAGTCGTGGATTCTGTAACAGTTTTTTCTGTTTTGTCATTGCATGCTGGAAAACCAAGGGCAAGAACTGCAGCAACGGCAACAGGAAGAATTTGCTTTTTCTTAAATGATACTTTGAAGGTTAATTTTTCATAGCAAAAACCTTTCCGCTTTAGTTTTGTTTGGGTACTTCTCTTATATGATACTCCTGAATGAGCGGCGGGTTTTCAGGCGAAAGGGTAAAGTAAATCTCGATATTGGTTTTTTCTCCTTCAATAAGGAATGAGCCGCGCAGTTGATTTTCCGGGTTGACGGCTTTTACCGAAATTATGCTGCCGGCTTTTGTATAAAGCTCTCTTGCGTGTTTTTTTAAAGAGTCAATGGGATTATCGGGAAAAAAATTTTCTGCAAATATTCCGCTTTGTTGCGCATTGTTCCAATCCGGCAAAATTTTTACTAATTCATTTTTTCTTTGTTCGAGGATTTTTGAGGGGGTAAACTGCATCGGTTTCAGATCTGCTATCCTAATTATGGTGTCAAGTATTTTAAGATTTACAAAACCCATCGGTGCATAGGTACGGTTGGCAAATGAAACAATCCCGATGCCATATTCAGGCATGATCCTCCATTGGCTGCCAAAGCCGGGCAAACCACCACTATGCGCAATATATGTTTTACCCTCGCAATCTTTCATCCACCCCAAACCATAGCAGTAGGCTGATGTAATTCCACATGTTCTTCCGCCCGGAAATCGATAGTTTGGATTGAAACCATTCCATCTCCAGGGATGATGCATTTCTCTTACCGAACTTCTTTTTACCGGGCCATCATCTTTTGCATTGTTTGGAGGCCAGGCAGTAAGATGAAAGGCCATATAATTGCCAAACTCATCGATGGAAGAGATCATCGCACCCATGGCTCCCCAGCTTCCGTCTTTTGTGTCATGCAATAATACTTCTTCATTCCATTTGTTATTTAACCAGCGATAACCATGTGCAAGTTTATCGGCAGCAACATCTGCATATTCATAGGTAGTTGTTTTCATTCCCAGTGGTTCCCAGATATTTTTTTTGATATATTCCTGGTATTGCATCCCGGAAACATTCGTGATTATTTTACCCAGCAATGCAAATCCAAGATTGCTGTATTCATAAGCTATACCCGGTGGGTTAGAGAATGAGATTTGTTTACCAAGAAAATCCATCAACTCTTTATCTGTATCAGCTAATTGGCGATCACCCCAGGGATTATCTTCAGGAAAACCTGCGCCATGTGTCATTAAATGCCGGATAGTAATATGTGGAGCGTCGAGTGTCGGATATTTCAGGTTCTTTAATTCAGGAATATATAAGTACGCAGGATCATCCAGGTCCAACTTCCCTTCATCACGCAATCTCAAAATTGCCATTGCAGCAAAACTTTTGCTCATGCTGGCAATACGAAATAAAGAAGAGGAAGTAACCGGGATCTTTTTGTCAATATCTGTATAACCGATATTTCCCTTGTGCACCAGTTTACCGTCAACAACTAATCCATAGGCAACTCCGGGCAAATGATTGGAGTCAGCATAGTCTTTTAAAATTTTATCAATGACGGGAAAGAGCTGCCTGATTTTTTCCATACGGCTGGCATCGGGAAAGCTTGCCGTTTGATTAGAGGAATCAAAGGTTGTCGGAGCTATCTTGCCTTCAATATGAGCATGATCCTCCTGGCACGAGATAAAAAATATTGTTAGGAAAAAAACTAAAGCTCTCATATTTGTGGTTTGTAGTATGATAAAAGGCAAGATCAGGTATTAACATCGGCGCCGGATTTTCTCAGATCTTCGATCAATTTCATAGCTCTTGGATCATCTTTAATTCCTTTCATTGGTGGGAAATTTATGAAAAAGTTGACAGCGCTTGCCCGTTTACCCATTGCTCTTTCCATGTAATAAAGTACTTTATCCATGTCTTCCAATCCCATCCATACCACCAACAGATCGCCGTCTAAAATTACATTTGGTTCTTCCCGCTGGCGTTGTTCCAATTTGGCAATTATTTCCATGGCCTTATCGGTTTCCCCGAGCTTACCATAAGAGTAGCCAAGTGGCGACAAACCCTTTAACGGATGATTGGTCAGCTTGTGAACTTCCATAAAATATTCTGAAGCTTTTTCCCAATCACCCTTCATGCCGGCGCTCCATCCTTTGGTTTCAATGGCGATACGCATTTGCGGGTTTATTTCAAGTAGTTTATCGGCAACACGTGCCGCATCATCATACCGGTCGGCAAACAAGTACATCTCGGAAAGGAAATGATTGACCTGTGGTGAAAGCGGATCCAGTTGTGATGCC